>ONIT01000148.1 GCA_900317945.1 uncultured Pseudomonadota bacterium | reverse complement strand
GTTCCCACCTTTATGATAACTTAGGCAGATGATCCAATCAAATTTTAATGACGGCAAATATGTCATAACGAGGCATTGCCATGAATTTTTACTTGCATCCGTGCCGTCTTAAAATGGCTGAACAGTAACCCTGGAGCTATCGCACAGGTCGGCTGTGAACAGTAACAAATATGGAAGTACTGACTGATGCAGATTCATGATCAATGCCTCAGAGACAGCCCTGATCCGTTTCTGCATGAATCAAAGGAAATGAGCCGGTTATGCACGAATTTTCCTGCTGACGGGCATATGGTGACTTGTCATCAGACGGAAGCAACTTCTTCTGTCAGCACGATTTTCTGCTCGGGAACGGAGAAAACCATGGCGAAGCGGCGGATTTCCTTGATCGGCATGTAATTGCCGTAGTCGTGCTTCAGGATCTGTTCCTTTGCCTCCTCAAGCTTCTTCTCCGGGGACTCTCCTGCACGGGCGCATTTCATTTCGATAACCAGCCTTCTGCCAGGCATCTCAAAGGTAAGGTCAGCCCTGCCGCCGTTCTCTGCCGCCTCGCTCCTGACATCGTAGCCGGCTCCAAGACAGTAAAGGAGAGGCGCATCGCATGCGGCGTACTCGCTGTCCGCCTTATGGAGGCTGTTCAGAACCTTGTAGGTGCGGTTGAACAGAAGCGCTATGTCATGGTCATTCACATCAGGTTTGTTAAGCACATACGCTGACTGGCTGAGGGCCTGTACACCCTGCCGATCGCATTTTTTGAAAGTGTCTGACAGGAGAATGCGTGCCCATGCATGCCTGAGCTCGAGGTTTGGGAGTCCCAGATAGAAATAGAACGGATCTGCTTTCTTTATGGTGTAGTAACCGCACTGTGCCAGGATGACTGCTTTGCCTGTCTGGCCCATGGGCTCAATATTCATGACGAATTCATTGCGTGGGACCTGTTGATTCTCATAATCGCGGGTTACGCCACCGGCCGCTGTCATGAAATTCTGCAGCAGAGTGCTGGCTCCGCTGTCCCTGAACCAAAAATCCGAGAATTTATACGTTCCGTTGGGAGCGAGGAAATTGATAACTGACCAGGGCTGGTACACATGGATTGATGCTTCCTCGTCAAAACAGTACCCATCGTAATGCACTCTGAGCTCATCCATAACCTGACTGATCTGCACGTCAGTCACTGCATCAGTACTTATACCGAAAATTGACGAGGCTGCCGCTTTAAGATGGGGAGCGAAATAATGCCTTATCTCATCCTCAGTATATCCGAGCAGAGCGCCGTAGAGAGGGTTAAGGCTCAGGTCCTCAATGCTTGAACCGGCACTGAACAGAGCTGCCTTGTTGAAGCGGGATACGCCGGTAACGAAAATAAAGCGGAACTTGTCGCTGTTTTCCTTGACCGATAAGTAGAAATCACGGATTGCCTCCCGGATCCCATCGAAAACCTCCGGTCTGCCGAGATTCGCGTTCAGCGGGCTGTCGTACTCATCGACCAGCAGAACCATTGATCTGTCCTCGGCAGCTAGACAGATCTTATTCATCATGATTTTTATGGTTCTGTATTTATCAGGAGTATCCTGCCAGTCCAGCACACCTGCTTCTTTGGCGACATCGAGAAATTTTTCAACAGCATCTTTCTGGAATTTTTCCACGCTGCCGCATTCAATTCCTGAGAAGTCAAAACGGAGGACCCGGTAGGTTTTATCCGTCCACAGCTTCTCGATGGCAAGACCTTTGAACATTTCAGTGCCGCGTGAGAAGAGGCTTTCGAGAGTTGACACCAGGAGGCTCTTGCCGAACCGGCGCGGGCGTGAGATGAAATTCATCCTGCGGTTTTTGATCATCTGATTGATGATTGCCGTCTTGTCAACATAGACCAAGCCATTGGTTATGACTGAATCAAAGTTCTGTACTCCGATAGGCAGTTCTTTCATAGCTTGCTCCGCTCTTGCATTCTGTTCAACAGTCTACCTCATGGTGAGCAGTAAATCCTGATAATTTCTTTTATTCGCATTTTATGTTTTTTTATCATTAGCAAAATATAACGTAATGGGCAATAACTTTCATTTTAAAATGTGTGACAAGGCACCCATTACCTGCGGTGATTTTCCGCTCATTTCCCAAACAGCTTTATAAGTTCCGGTCTGCGGCTTCCGCTATAATCACCAGGCTCCGCTCCCTGGCGGAATTTCTGTTTTTCGGGAGGAACGATGACACAGGACGAAAGACGCGCCGGCGGCATGGCCTACAGGGTGTCGCCTGAGCTCATGGATGAGATGCACAAGTGCCGGCTGAAGCTCAGGGCGTTCAACACCATGGATCCGACCGATGAGGAGGGGCTCACCCAGGCCATCGCCGGCATTTTCGGAAAGAGCGACCATCCGGTCATCGTACCTCCCTTCTACTGCGACTACGGGAGCCACATCGAGGTCGGGAAGGGCTTCTACGCGAACTACGGCTGCACCATCACCGACGTGGGGAAGGTAACCATAGGGGAGAATGTCCTCCTCGGACCGCATGTCTCCATCTTCACCGCCGGGCACCCGGTGCATCCCGCCTCAAGGGCAACCCTCTATGAGTACGGCATCCCGGTAACGATTGAGGACGGCTGCTGGATCGGGGGCTGCAGCGTCATCCTTCCCGGGGTTACCATCGGGAAGTGCAGCGTCATCGGCGCGGGGAGCGTCGTGACGAAGAACATCCCGCCGATGTCCATAGCCGCCGGCAACCCCTGCCGCGTCATCCGGAAAATCACCGACGCTGATGTGGGAGTCTATTTTAACCTAAAACTCGTTTTATAGTCACACGATATAGCACTTCTGCATACTGCTGCTGTTGCTACTTTAATCGGCAGGAGCGGTGTACTCTTTCAGCA
>ONIT01000017.1 GCA_900317945.1 uncultured Pseudomonadota bacterium | reverse complement strand
TTTCGGCTCCCGTCGGAGATGCAGTAAATGAAGCAGAGAATAATAACGGGCGCAGTGCTTATTGTGCTCGCAGTGCTTTGGATGTTCTATTTCCCGTGGTACGGCTACCTTGCGGCATCCGTGCTGATTGCTGTTCTCGGCGGCTGGGAATGGGGACAGTTCATATCGGCAAAGGCCAGGATCCCCTACGGCGCAGCGATTCTCGTGCTCGGGGGAGCCGCTCTAGCGCTTGTGCCAGGGCTCTGGGGCGAGGGGCATAATCATGCCGCCAGCTTCGGATCCGCGGCTGCCGTCGCCGCAGTGTCCATTGCCTCCGTATGGTGGATCCTCGCATCAGCAATGGTGCTCACCTACCCGGAGAAGAGCGTATGGTGGAAGTCATCAGCTGCCCTCAAGGCCGTCTTCGGCCTCCTCACTCTGGTGCCGTTCCTCATCTCGCTCGTCATCCTCCATACCGGGAACGGCGACATCCCGGTGCTGCCCTTTGAGTCCGAGGGGCTCAACCTCCTCTATCCGATGCTCCTTGTCTGGTGCGCGGACAGCGGCGCGTATTTTGCGGGCAAGAATTTCGGAAAGCACCACATGATCCCGAAGGTCAGCCCCGGCAAGACCGTAGAGGGGCTCGCGGGCGGCATCGTTCTCTCTGGCATTGTCGCTGTGGCATTCTCGCAGAGCGCGGCGCATACTCTCCCCGTTCTTGCCGCATCCGCGGCCGCGATTGTGTTCTCGGTCATGGGTGACCTCACTGAGAGCATGTTCAAGAGGAGCGCCGGAGTGAAGGACTCAAGCAATCTCCTACCGGGGCACGGCGGGGTACTTGACCGGGTTGACTCGCTTACCGCGGCACTTCCGGTCTACCTCGCGGTGCTCAGCGTGCTGGGCTGAGAGACCCGGCCTTTTTTCGTACAGCAGGACGCGCCCCTTAATGGTTTATAATAGGCGCGTCTTTGTTTTTTGCAGTATCAGGCGCATCCCGCATGAATGTTGAAAATATAACAGTACTCGGTTCAACAGGCTCCATTGGTCAGAACACTCTTGATGTAATCAGAAGGAACCCGGAGAGATTCAGGGTAAAGGCGCTGGGCGCCGGATCCAACGCCGAGAAGATGCTGAAGGACATCAGGGAGTTCCGTCCTGACGTCGCGGTGCTTGCCGACAAAAATGCAGCAGCGCTCCTTGAGAAGCGCGTCCGCGAGGATCCCGAGCTTGCCTCAGTAAGGGTTGAGGGCGGCTACGATGTGCTCTCAAGCATTGCCTCGCTGCCTGATACCGACTCCGTAATGGCCGCGATCTCAGGATCGGCAGGCCTCGTGCCGGCCCTGGCCGCCATCAAGGCCGGAAAGAAGCTCTACCTCGCTAACAAGGAGTCCCTCATCATGACCGGCCACCTCTTCATCGATGAGGCAAGAAAGAGCCATTCGGTCATCCTACCCGTAGACAGCGAGCACAACGCCATGTTCCAGTGCCTGCCGGAGAGCGTGCAGCAGTCCATAGGCTACTGCGATCTGAAGGCCGCCGGCGTGTCGAGGCTCCTTCTCACTGGCTCGGGCGGGCCGTTCCGGAAGAGAGACCTCAGCACCTTTGACGCGATAACGCCTGAGGAGGCTGTAGCGCACCCGACCTGGAGCATGGGCCGGAAGATTTCAGTTGACTCCGCGACCATGATGAACAAGGGCTTCGAGTTCATTGAGGCGAAATGGCTCTTCAACGCGCAGAATGACCAGATCTCGGTGATAATCCATCCTGAGTCCATGATTCACTCCATGGTGCAGTACCGCGACGGGGCGGTTCTCGCGGAGATCGGGAACCCCGACATGCGGACACCCATCGCGCGCGTCATGTCCTATCCTGACAGGATTGAGTGCGGCGTCGGGCCGGTTGACTTCTTCGCCATCGAGCACCTTGAGTTCATCAGGCCCGACTTCAGCCGCTATCCGTGCCTCCGCCTCGCGATTGACTCCTGCTGGTCCGGGCAGTCGGCGACGACAGCCCTCAACGCGGCGAATGAGAAGGCTGTCGCCGCCTTCCTTGACCGCCGGATAAGGTTCACTGACATCGTGCGGGTCTGCTCTGAGACTGTGGAGCGCTTCTCCTCTGAAAAGAGCGAAACGATGGAGGATGTTTTTGAGCTCGACCGCGCAGCCTCGGCATTTGCCTCCGATCTTGTCAAGAAATACTCCCTTTAGGAACTGCCATGAATGATTCCCTGATGATACTGGGCTCGGTCTGGAACGTAGTCTGGACAGTGCTCTGCTTCCTCTTCGCGATTGCCATCCTGATAGCAGTGCACGAGTACGGACACTTCATCACCGCGCGTCTCTGCGGCGTGAAGGTCCTCCGCTTCTCCCTGGGCTTCGGCAAGGTTCTCTGCTCCTTTAAGGACCGTCACGGCACCGAGTGGTCGATTGCGCCCATACCGCTCGGCGGCTATGTGCAGATGCTCGACAGCACCGAGGGTGAGGTGAAGGAGGAGGAGCTTGAGCACGAGTTCAACTTCCAGCCGGTCTGGAAGCGCTTCCTCATCGTCTTCATGGGGCCGTTCTTCAACATCGTGCTCGCGCTGGCCGTCTACTGGCTGATGTTCATGATCGGAGTGCCGGGCCTCAGGCCTGCCGTCACTGACATCGCGCCGGGGAGCGCCGCGGACGCGGCCGGCATCGTGAACCGGGATCTCTTCATAAGCGTTGACGGAGAGGAGGTCAGGACCTGGCAGGACACCATCTTCAAGCTGGTGGAGCACATCGGGGAGAGCGGCGTGCCTGTGAGGGTGCAGAAGGATCTCGGCGCCGGGAGCGTCCATGACACCAGGATAAACCTCTCGGGCTGGGTGCTCGACAGGCAGAACCTGAAGCCGCTCTCCTCCATCGGCATCACCCCCTATGTAGGCGATGTTACTGACAGGGTCGCCTTCGTCGCGCAGGGCTCAGGCGCCGAGCTTGCCGGCATAAAGGCAGGCGACCGTCTTGTCTCCCTCAACGGAAAGCCCTATAAGGACTGGAATTCCTTCACCTCCGAGGTCCGGGTAATGGCGCCGGGCAGCTACGCTGACACTGAGATCATGAGGGACGGGAAGAAGATCCCTCTCAAGGTGCTCATCAAGGACAAGGAGGATGAGGGGAAGACCGTCGGCTATTTCGGCGTCGCCCCGGCGATTGACCGCAATGACAGCCTTTTAATCAACGCCAAGTACGGCCCCATTGACTCGGTCGGCATGTCCTTCCACAAGACCGCTGAGGTGCTGCAGTTCACCTGGGTAACGCTCGGGAAGCTCATCACGGGCTCGATTCCCGTAAACAACATCTCAGGACCAATAGCCGTAGCCCGCGGCGCCGGCGAGACGGCCAATATGGGCGCCGTATATTTTTTAAGTTTTCTTGGTATAATCAGCGTGAACCTCGGCATCGTAAACCTGATTCCGCTGCCGGTGCTTGACGGCGGCCATCTCCTGTTCTATGCCATCGAGGCTGTATTCCGCAGACCTGTGCCTGAGAAAGTTCAGCGGTACCTGATGTCTTTCGGCATAGCGGTGCTGGTGCTGCTGACCGTGTTTACTGTTTTCAACGATATAGTTTACTGGAATTGACAATGTCCCGGAAATTTGTTCTAGGCCTGCTTGGCACTATGATTTTGGCAGCAAACTCAGCCAGCGCAGACGGTGTGATCAAGGATATAAAAGTAGAGGGACTGCAGAGGGTTTCGCTGGGAGCGGTGCTGGTCAACCTGCCGCTCAGGGTGGGCGATCCACTGACCCGTGAGTCGGTTTCAGGCGGCATAAAGAAGCTCTATTCCACCGGCAACTTCGATGACGTCAAGTTCTACGATGAGGGCGGAGTGCTCAGGATCGTAGTGAAGGAGCGCCCGATGATTGCCGACATCGAGTATGTCGGCAACGACAGCATGAAGAAGGATCAGCTCGACGAGGTCGTCAAGCAGCACGGCATCGCGACCGGGCAGGTGCTTGACCGCACCGTGCTCACCGAGATCGAGCACGCCCTCCGTGAGTACTACAACAGCGCCGGACACTACTCCGCGAGAATCAACGCCGTCGTAACCGAGCTTCCGAGGAACAGAGTCAAGATCAGATTCGAGTTTGCCGAGGGCAGGACCGCCAATGTCCGCCAGATCAACATCATCGGCAACAAGTCGTTCACTGAGGAGAAGCTCCTCTCGATTTTCGACACCAATGACGACCTCGCCTGGTGGAACATTTTCCAGTCCAGGAACTACAACAAGAGCGTCCTCGACAAGGACCTCAAGGAGCTCACTGACTTCTACAAGAACCGCGGCTACGCCAGGTTCCAGATCAAGTCAGCAGATCTCTCGCTCTCCCCGGACAAGAAAAGCGTCTACATCACCATCTACATCAATGAGGGAGACGTCTATACCGTCAAGGGCGTAAGCTTCAACGGCGAGTTCGCCGAGCATTTCCCGGAGATGGAGAAGCTGGTTCCCATCCAGGACGGAGATGTCTACTCCGGGCAGCGCGTCGCGCACTCCGAGAAGGTCCTTGAGGACTTCATCGACAAGTACGGCTACGCGAAGCCCAAGGTTACGTTCTTCCCGGTGTTCAATGACGAGGAGAAGACCGTCGCGCTTAACGTCAACGTGCAGACCGGAAGCAGAATTTATGTAAGGCACATCAACATCAACGGCAACAAGACCACTCGTGACGTGGTCATCAGGCGCGAGCTCCGTCAGGTCGAGGGAACCTGGCTCTCGAACTCACGCGTCCAGCAGTCCAAGGACAGGCTCAACCGACTCGGCTTCTTCGACAAGGTCGACATTACCGAGAAGAAGGCTGACGCTTCGAACGACACGGTGGATCTTGATGTCAAGGTCCACGAGAAGAGAGTCGGCTCCATCAGCGGAAACATCGGCTACGGCAGCGTCTCCCATGTCAACTTCACCGCGACTGTGGCGCAGGACAACATCCTCGGAACAGGAAACAGGGCGGAGTTCACCTTCTCCTACAACAAGTCGAGCAGGAAGTACGAGATCAAGCTCCGCGATCCTTACTTCACTGTCGACGGCGTCGCGCTTGGTCTCCGCGCCTTCTACCAGCGCTACGAGGCGGGTGATGATGACCTTGTCGACTACAACTCGAAGTCCTACGGGCTTGATCTCTCGGTCGGATACCCGATAAACGAGCTCAACTTCGTCAACTTCACCGTCGGCTGGGAGCACAACCTCATCTCGCAGCTCCAGGCCTACAGCCAGATGAAGAGGTTCTGGAAGGTGTACGAGGACAATATCAACGACGACAACGAGATGGTCTTCGACACCTACAAGCTCGGAGCCGGCTGGACCAGGAACGAGCTCGACAAGGCGATCTTCCCGACGTCCGGAAACAAGGAGTCCGCCGGCGTAGAGGTGTCGATGCCGTTCTCCGACCTGCAGTATTACAAGGTGAACGCCAGCGCGTCAATGTACATACCTCTCTCGAGCTCGCATGAGTACGTGGTTGCGCTCCGCGCGAAGGGCGCCTACGGCGACGGCTACGGCGAGAAGGACGGGCGCGACGAGATCCTGCCGTTCTTCGAGAACTACACACTCGGAGGCGATCTCTGGGTAAGGGGCTTCAGGAACAATTCAGTAGGACCGAAGGCCATCTACCAGGTTGACTACTACGGCAACACCAGCGCGATCGGCACCAAGACCGCAATCGGCGGCAACGCGATGTACGCCGCTACCGGAGAGCTCATTGTTCCGACGCCGTTCGTCTCCGAGAACTACAAGGATCAGATCCGCACCTCGATGTTCTTCGATGTCGGAAATGTCTGGGACACCAAGTTTGATCCGGACAACTACAAGCAGTGCATGTATGACTGCGACTACATTTACGATATGTCGGATCCGTGGTACTACCGCTCATCCGCGGGATTCAGCATCCAGTGGATCTCGCCGGTAGGCCCGCTGACCTTCACATACGCCTTCCCGGTCAAGAAGCGTGATGGTGACCGGATGGAGAACTTCTCGTTCAGCATGGGAAGAACATTCTAAGGATTATTTTTTAATTATCAGTCCGGATCGCATCCGGCTGAATAAAAGGAGTAAAAATGAACAAGCTGATGACTGTCGCTCTTGCCGGAGCAGTTGCACTGGGAGCTGCCGGTGCTGCCGAGGCTGATACCAAGATTGCGGTAATCAATCTTCCGCAGATTATTTCCGAGCTGCCCCAGACCAAGGCTGCTGACGCAAGGCTCAAGAGCCAGTTCAGCTCCCGCGTCAAGGAAGTCGAGAGACTCGCTGATCAGGGCAAGGCGCTTCAGGACAAGCTTACCCGTGACGGCGGCTCCATGAGCCAGGCTGACTACACCAAGAACCAGAGGAAGCTGGCCGAGGTTTCATCCGAGTACCGTCTCAAGGCCCAGGCCCTTGAGGAGGATCGCCGCCGCGCTCTCAAGACCGAGAACGACAAGATCCTGACCAAGATCCAGGCTGCCATCGAGAAGATCGCGAAGGACAAGCATTTTGACATCGTTCTCTCCGGAGACAATGTCGCCTATGCTGTCGACAGCATCAACATTTCTGACCAGGTCATCCAGATCGTCAGCAAGGACAAGTAATCTATGGGCATAACTGCTCAGGAACTTGCAGAGAGGCTCGGGGCAGAGCTCCACGGAGATCCCGGTGCGGAAATATCCCGCATCGGGAACCTTGCGGCGGCAAAGAAGGATGAGCTGAGCTTCCTCTCGGACTCCAAGTACCGGGAGGATCTCGCGAATACCGGCGCCGGCGTGGTCATCATCCGGAAGGATGATCTGGAGCACTGCAGGACTACGGCGCTTGTCATGCCGGATCCCTATGTAGGATTCGCGAAGGCGGCTCAGATCCTGGACACCACTCCGCTCCCAGCAGAAGGGATCTCAGACCGCGCCGTGATCTCTCCTTCGGCGAGGCTCGGGAAGGGCGTCTCCGTAGGCCCGGGCACAGTGATTGAGGACGGCGCCGAGATTGGGGACAGCGTCTCCATCGGCGCGAACTGCTTTATAGGAAAGCATGCCTCCATAGGGAGCTTCACCAAGCTCTGGTCAGGAGTCAGCATCTATCACAATGTCAGGATCGGATCGCACTGCCTGTTCCAGGCCGGCGCGGTAATCGGCTCTGACGGCTTCGGCTACGCCAACGAGCGCGGCGAGTGGGTCAAGATCCCGCAGCTGGGCTCCGTCACCATCGGCGACCGGGTTGAGATCGGGGCAAACACCTGCGTTGACCGGGGAGCCGTAGATGACACTGTCATTGAGAGCAACGTCATCATCGACAACCTCTGCCAGATTGCCCACAACGATCACATCGGCTATGGCACGGCCATGGCCGGCGCGACAGTCGTGGCAGGCAGCGTCAATATCGGGAAGTACTGCATCATCGGCGGGCGCAGCGTGTTCGCGGGCCATATCAGCATCGCGGATCAGGTCACGATCGCGGGAGGCACTGCGGTAGCTGCAAGCATAAGGAAGTCCGGCACGGTCTGGGGCTCTGCAACCATTGCCCATCCGGAGAAGAAGTGGCGCCGCAACGCGGTCCGCTTCGGCGAGCTCGATGATCTCTTCAGGCGCGTCGCTCATCTTGAGAAGCTCGCTGAAGAGGAAAAGTGAGCGGCCGGCTGCAGGAAAATTGCTCAGTCTGATAAAATATTGATAGGTCCGTTGGCTTTTACAGAGGTGCAGTATGATAAACTCATGCTGCTCCTTTTGTTTTTGGTTTTTAAAGTATTCCGGCAGGTGCCGGCTGATGATAATTGGGTGATGGATTGACTGAAGAAATTAAGCGCATTGACATACAGCAGATCATGGAGCTACTGCCGCACCGTTTTCCGTTCCTGCTGGTAGACAGAGTACTTGACTACACCATCAGCGATGAGAAGAAGACTCTGAAGGCTATAAAGAACGTTTCCTACGACGAGCCGTACTTCCAGGGGCATTTCCCGGTAAAGCCCGTCCTTCCGGGCGTCCTCATCCTTGAGTCCATGGCCCAGGCGACCGGCATCCTGGCGTTCACCATGGTCGGCAAGCCCAATGCCGACGAGCTCTACTACTTCGCATCGGTTGAGAATGCCAAGTTCCGCAAGCCGGTAATCCCGGGAGATCAGATGGTGCTTGACGTGGAGTTCCTAAAGGAGCGCAGGGGAATCGCAAGATTTACCGGAGTAGCATCGGTTGACGGCGATGTAGTCTGCTCCGCCGAGCTTATGTGTGCCAAGGTTAAGATCTGATAACGCGACATGATAGATTCAAGTGCAAGGATTCATGAGACCGCGATAGTTGAGGACGGCGTTTCAATCGGCGCCGGCGTAACTGTCGGCCCGTGGACATACATCGGAAAGGAAGTCGAGATCGGAGAGGGAACTGTCATAGGCTCCCACTGCGTCATCAAGGGACCGACCAAGATCGGCTGCCGGAACAGGATCTTCCAGTTCGCGTCAATCGGCGAGGACTGCCAGGACAAGAAGTATGCCGGCGAGAGGACCTATCTTGAGATCGGCGATGACAACGTCATCCGCGAGCACTGCTCGATGCACCGCGGCACCGTGCAGGACGAGGGCATCACCCGGGTCGGCTCCAGGAACCTCTTCATGATCAACTCCCATGTGGCGCATGACTGCCGCGTGGGCGATGACTGCATCTTTGCCAACAACGCGACTCTTGCGGGGCATGTCCATATCGGAAACTGGGTGATCTTCGGCGGTCTTGCCGCCATACACCAGCACGGGCGCGTCGGCGACCATGCCTTCATTGCCGGAATGGCAGCGCTCAACATGGACGTTCCTCCCTATGTCATGGCAGCCGGGCATTACGCCAAGCCCTTCGGCGTGAATGTCGTCGGCCTGCAGAGGAGAGGCTTCACCTCCGCGCAGATTATGGCCATCCGCCGCGCATACCGGATCATCTACCGCGAGGATCTCCAGATCAAGGAGGCTCTCGTCAAGCTTGAGGGCATGACAGAGGAGTTCCCCTGCATACAGCCCCTGGTGGACTTCATCAAGGTTTCAGAGCGCGGAATCATCCGCTGATCCTCACCTGTCCCGCAGGACAGCCTGCGGGGCAGGCTCTAAAGAGCCATGCTCTGAGTGACAGTCATTCGGCATGGCGATCAGGCAAGTCTTCAGCCATCTTTCACATATGTCAATGAATCAGCAGACACAGGGCCTGACGGAGCCTGAATCCGCCGGAGGCACGGGCGGCGCCGCGCCAGGCAGGCGCCTCCGAATCGCGCTCCTCGCAGGGGAGCCCTCCGGCGACACGCTTGGGGCGAACCTCACCGAGGAGATCCTCCGCCTGCGGCCGGATGCCGAGATATTCGGCATCACCGGGCCTCTTATGGAGAAGGCGGGCTGCCAGATGGTGAGATCGATTGACGAGCTCTCCGTCATGGGCTTTG
Organism: uncultured Pseudomonadota bacterium; assembly: GCA_900317945.1. Taxonomy (GTDB): domain Bacteria; phylum Pseudomonadota; class Gammaproteobacteria; order Enterobacterales; family Succinivibrionaceae; genus UBA2810. Next base: position 23,699 of record ONIT01000017.1, on the reverse strand, counting down.
CGGAGGTTCTTAAGAAGCTCCCGTCCATTCTCTCCCTCCGGAAGTTCATCACCTCCTATGTAACTGAGGAGAGAAGGCCTGACGTTCTGGTCGGGATCGACGCTCCGGACTTCAACCTTTATGTCGAGGAGAAGGCTCACGCTGCCGGAATAAAGACCGTGCATTACGTGAGCCCGTCGGTCTGGGCCTGGCGGCAGAAAAGGGTGTTCAGGATGAAGAGGGCGCTTGATCTCGTCCTCTGCTTCCTCCCCTTCGAGAAGGAGTTCTACGACAGGTTCAGCCTCAGGGCGGAGTTCATCGGCCACACGCTCGCGGACGAGATCCCTCTCGAGAATCCCATGGCTCCCGCCAGGGAGACTCTTGGGCTCACTCAGTCCGGGCATGTCTTCGCGCTCCTTCCCGGGAGCCGGAGCGCCGAGGTAGGCTACCTCACGCCAGTCCTCCTGGATGCCGCCTGCCGCCTGAAAAAGAAATATCCTGACGCGGAGTTCGCGGTGCCGCTGGTCTCGGAGAAGAGGAAGGCGCAATTCCTTGAGATGCTCCGGCGCTTTCCTGAGCGAGAGCTTATTGAGAAGCAGCTTCATCTCTATGACCGCAGGGCAAGGGAGTGCATGCAGGCCGCGGATCTCGTCATCCTCTCCTCGGGCACAGCGACGCTCGAGTGCATGCTGGTAGGGCGCCCGATGGTGATCATCTACAAGGTGAGCCCCGTAACCGAGCTCATACTCCGCATGATCCTCAAAACGAGGACCTACGGGCTCCCCAACCTCCTTCACGGGGAGAAAATCGTGCCGGAGCTGGTGCAGCGCGAGTGCACCGGTGCGAATGCCGCGGCCGAGGCGGAGAGGATCCTTGAGGGCGGCGGCAGGAACGCGCTCCTCGGAGAGTTCAGGAGAATGCATGAGCTCCTCAGGAAGAACGCAGGACGGAAGGCCGCGGAGAGCATCATCAGGCTCGCCGAAGGCGCATGATTTCTGACATAATAGGCAAAAGTATTTCAGGACTGGCAGCAGCCGGAGGCAAAAATGGTTAATGCAAGGCCCGCTATCGGGATTGACACCGGACTCAAGATTTTCATCGCGTTCGTTGCGGTGATCCTTCTCATTGCGGCAGGAACAGGCTCCTTCTATACGGTGGATGCCGGCGAGAAGGCCGTCGTTCTCACCTTCGGCGAGATCTCGTCAACCGCAGACGCCGGTCTCCACTTCAAGCTCCCCTTCATCCAGACGGTGAAGAAGTTCAACGTGAGAGTGCAGAAGGCGACCTTCGGCCGCGGCGAGGGAGCCCTTGCCAATCAGCCGGTGCTCTCCGCCTATTCGTATGATCAGCAGATCATCGAGAGCTACAGGCTTTCCATCACCTGGAGCTATGACGCTGACAAGATCGACCAGGTGTACAAGTATTTCGGCACCGGAGTGTCGGACAACATCTTCCACACTGTCATCTCTCCTGTCGTTCAGCAGTCGACGAAGACCATACTCGGACAGTACACTGCGGTAACCATCGTACAGGACCGCGCCAAGCTTGACCACTCCATCGCCCAGGTCATGGAGCAGCAGCTCAAGGAATACCCGGTCAAGATCCTCTCCATACAGCTTGAGGACGTCAATTTCTCGAAGAACTACGAGAGCATAATCGAGCAGACTGCCCAGAAGAAGCAGGAGGTCGAGACCGCCAGGAACGAGCTGCAGAAGGTACAGATTGAGTCCCAGAAGCAGGTTGCCCAGGCTGAGGCCGAGAACAAGGCCATCAAGCTGCAGGCTGACGCTGAGGCGTACAGAATTACCGTGCAGGCGAAGGCCGAGGCTGACGCCATCAGGCTCAAGGGCGACGCGCTCCGGAGCAACAGGGAGCTCGTCGATCTCACCATCGCCGAGAAGTGGGACGGCAGCGTTCCGCAGACTGTAGTAGCCAGCGGAAACGGCAGCTCGGTCGTTCCTCTTCTCAATATCGGGAAGAGCGGCTCAGCCCAGGGAAACTGAGATGGAAGGAGAGCAGGGCTTTTCCTATCCGCTTGATCCCTCCTCCCACCTCGTCTGCGGAGTCGACGAGGTGGGGCGCGGGCCTCTGGTGGGGAACGTCGTGACCGCGGCTGTCATCCTTGACAGCAGGAGTCCCATCGAGGGCCTCCGGGACTCCAAGAAGCTCACCGAGCACCGGCGGGAGGTCCTCTACCATGAGATCATGGAGAAGGCGCTCTATGTCTCGGTAGGGCGCGCGAGCCCCGCTGAGATCGACTCCCTCAACATCCTCTGGGCCACCATGCTTGCCATGAAGCGGGCTGTAGACTCTCTCGGCTGCATTCCGGAGCTCGTGCTCGTGGACGGGAACCGCCTCCCGAAGTGGGATTACCCCTCGGTGGCCGTGGTGAAGGGCGACGCGCTGGTTCCTGAAATCAGCGCCGCCTCGATAATCGCCAAGGTAACCCGCGACCATGAGATGCTTGAGCTTGACCGCCTGCACCCGGAGTACGGCTTTGGAAAGCACAAGGGATACCCCACAAAGGATCACCTTGAGGCAATCAGGAAATACGGCCTCATCGAGGGCTACCGCAAATCATTCGGCCCCGTAAAGAAAATTCTGCTGGAGAACTAAATGCCGCGCGACTTTAAGTTTGTCCATCTCCGCATGCACTCAGACTGCTCGATGGTAAACGGCCTGAATGACATCAGGAAAATCATGAAGCGTGCCGGCGGCAAGGGGCTCGGGTTCCCCGCGATTGCCATCACGGACACGATGAACTTCTGCACTCTGGTGAAGCTCACCGAGGATCCGAAGGGCGACGGCGCCGGTCTCAAGCCAATCTGCTCGGTGGAGCTCAACATCCATGACGCGGGCGAGAACCGGGTGTTCCGCCAGTGCGCCTACGCCATGAACGATACCGGGAGGCGCTGCCTCTTCGATCTGGTGTCGCGCGCCTATCTCAGGGGCTATCTCCCGGGGCATGACTTCGCGGCTGTCGAGTTCGACTGGCTGAAGGACTACTCAGAGGGCGTCATCATGCTCTCCGGCGGGCGAGAGGGCGATGTCGGCTGCTTCCTTCTGCAGGGGGATCGGGAGAAGGCCGCGGAGAGAATAGCGTTCTACAAGAAATACTTCCCGGACCGCTACTATCTTGAGCTTATCCGCACCGGGCGCCCTGACGAGGATCGGTGCAACGATCTCGAGCTCGACACGGCGCTCCGGGAGGATCTGCCGGTCGTAGCGACCAATGACTGCATGTTCCTCGAGAAGAAGGACTTCCAGACCCACGAGATCCGCGTGGCGCTGCACGACGGCTATGTGATGGCCGATCCAAGGCGTCCCAAGCGTTTCAGCCCGGAACAGTACCTGAAGACCGAGGAGGAGATGTGCGCGCTCTTCAGCGACGTCCCGGAGGCTCTCGAGAACTCGGTTGAGATAGCGAGGCGCTGCAGCGTCGCCATCAGGACCGGGCATTACTTCCTGCCGCAGTACAAGACCAAGCACTCCCAGAAGAGCGCCCTTATAAGAAAGACGGTAAAGGGCTTCTTCTGGAGGATGAAGTTCCTCTACCCGGATCCGGAGGAGCGGAAAAAGCAGATGCCGCGCTACAAGGAAAGACTCCGGAAAGAGCTCAAGATCATCATCGAGATGGGCTTTCCGGGCTACTTCCTCATAGTGATGGAGTTCATACAGTGGTCAAAGGACAACGGCATTCCCATCGGACCGGGACGCGGCTCGGGAGCGGGCTCGCTCGTCGCCTACTGCATTCAGATCACCGATCTTGATCCGCTGCGCTTCGACCTCCTCTTCGAGCGCTTCCTGAACCCTGAGCGAGTCTCGATGCCGGACTTCGACGTCGACATGTGCCAGGCAAGGCGCGGCGACATCATCAGGCATGTCAAGGAGTACTACACTCCTGTCGACATTGACGAGATCGAGGCGAACCAGGCCAAGACCTTCAATCCGGAGATCTACTTCGACTACTACCATAACAGCAACAAGAAGCTCGACAAGCCGTTCGGCGGCGAGCACACCCACAGCTGCTCGAAGCTCGGCTACACGCCTCCCTATATCGCGGTCTCCCAGATCATAACCTTCGGCACCATGGCGGCGAAGGCTGCCATCAAGGACGCTGGGCGCGCGCTCGGCTACTCCTACACCGCGGCCGACAACATCGCGAAGCTCATCCCCTCGAAGCCTGTCGACATCACCATCAGGCAGGCCCTGGAGGCAGAGCCCAAGCTCAAGCACATCTATGATACCGACGAGAAGAACAGGTACCTCATCGACGTGGCGCTGAGCCTTGAGGGCGTAACGAAGAGCTACGGCAAGCACGCGGGCGGCATAGTGATATCGCCGACGCTCATCACCGACTTCGCGCCGCTCATCTGCGAGAAGGACGGCTCGCAGCCGGTAACGCAGTTCGACAAGCACGACGTTGAGGAGGTGGGGCTCGTCAAGTTCGACTTCCTGGGACTCAAGACGCTCACCATCATCAAGTGGGCGCTTGACATGATCAACCTCCGCCTGAAGCGCGAGGGAAAGCCCCTGTTCTCGCTCGACTCGATAAGCCTTGACGATCACGACTCTTTCGAGAACCTCCTTGCCTGTCAGACTGTCGCGGTGTTCCAGCTCGAGTCTCCCGGCATGAGGAACCTTATCGCGAAGCTCAAGCCTGACTGCTTCGACGATATCATCGCGCTCGTGGCCCTCTTCCGCCCGGGCCCACTCGACTCCGGAATGGTCGACAACTTCATCAACCGAAAGCACGGCCTCGAGAAGATTGCCTACCCGCAGCCTGACTACCAGCACTCCTGCCTTGAGGAGGCGCTGAAGCCGACCTACGGCGTGGTCGTCTACCAGGAGCAGGTAATGCAGATCGCCCAGCAGCTCGCTGGCTATACGCTGGGCGGCGCAGACCTTCTCCGCCGCGCCATGGGCAAGAAGATCAAGGAGGAGATGGTCAAGCACCGCGCGATATTCGTGGACGGCGCGGTGAAGAAGTGGGGCGAGAGCACCGAGGGGAAGAACACCCGCGATCTTGCCGGCCACATCTTCGATATCGTGGAGAAGTTCGCGGGCTACGGCTTCAACAAGTCGCACTCCGCGGCCTACGCGCTCGTGGCCTACCAGACGCTCTGGCTCAAGACTCATTTCCCGGCTGAGTTCATCGCCGCCAATATGACCTCGGACAACGAGAACATCGAGAAGATGATGATGTTCCTCAAGGAGTGCGGCAGGCTCAATATTAAGGTCCTGCCTCCCTACGTGAACCAGTGCCAGGCCCAGTTCTCCGTTGATGAGAACGGTGCGATAGTCTACGGGCTGATGGGCATAAAGGGCGTCGGACAGGGGCCTGTCGAGGCGATAATCTCGGAGAGGGACAAAAACGGGCCCTACAAGGATCTCTTCGACTTCTGCAACAGAATTGATCTCTCCAAGGTCAGCCGGAACGTCCTTGAGCTTCTCGTCAAGAGCGGTGCGCTTGACGGGCTCTGGGGCAAAGGCGGAAAAGGGACACTGGTCGAGCAGGAGGGGAAGAGGGCGGTCCTGCTCGCGACTCTTCCCGTCGCGCTTGACTACGCGGCAAGGCAGCGAGACAACCGCAGCACCGGACAGGGAGATCTCTTCTCCGACTCGTTCTCGGTTGATCCGACGAGGCCTGACTTCCTCAGGGTGCCGGAGTGGCCTCAGCAGACCATTCTTGACGGGGAGAAGAAGGCAGTCGGGCTCTACCTTACCGGGCATCCGCTCACGCAGTACCTTGACGAGCTCTCGCACTACCATACGACGCAGATTTCCCAGGTTCCGCCAAATGACAAGTTCAACCGGAACAGAACCTGGATGATCGGCGGCTATGTGCAGGAGGCCCGCGTAATGAAGTCCAAGTCAGGACGCCCCATGGCGTTTGCCACCATCGATGACTCGACCGGCACCATGGAGATTTCCATGTTCGACCATGTCGACGAGTTCGAGGAGTTTTTCCAGGTAGGCAGGATAATCATCGCGACCGGCACCACCAAGCTCAGCACCTATCAGAACACAAACGGCCAGACCGTCATGCAGGCCATGAAGATCATCGACATCGAGGAGGCGAGAAAGGAGTACTCGAAGGGGCTCAGGATAGACATAGAGGAGAGCCTCCTGACCAAAAGCCGGGCAAAGGAGCTCAGGGATCTCATTCTTAAGTTCAGGGACGGGCCGTTTCCCCTTGAGTTATGTTACCATAGCGCGAATGCGCGAATTATCATGGAACCGGATCCGTGCCGTATTGATCCATCAGATGAATTTCTCAATGGAGTTAGGCTTCTGTTCGGCAAAGACAGCGTTTCATTGAAATTCTGAGGACTTAAATTTATGAATGCACTGAATTACCTGGATTTTGAGAAACCTATAGTAGAGCTGCTCGCAAAAATAGAAGAGCTCAAGCATGTAAGCGAGCAGGTAAGCGAGGGCGTGGAAGGCGTTGACCTCTCAAAGGAGATTGCCCTCCTAAATCAGAAAGACGTAGAGCTGACCAAAAAGATTTTTTCAAATCTCGACGCGTGGCAGATCTGCCGTCTTGCCAGGCATCCGATGCGCCCCTATACCAAAGACTATGTCTCCAGGATTTTTACTGACTTCGAGGAGCTCGCGGGTGACAGGGCATTCGCCGACGATCCCTCAATCCTCTGCGGAATAGCGAGGCTTGACGGCGAGCCGTGCGCAGTCATCGGCGAGCAGAAGGGACGCGACACCCAGGAGAAGATCCGCTACAACTTCGGCATGCCGAGGCCGGAGGGCTACCGCAAGGCAGTCCGGGTCATGAGGCTTGCCGAGAGGTTCAGCATGCCGGTATTCACATTCATCGACACTCCGGGAGCCTACCCGGGAGTCGGCGCCGAGGAGAGAGGGCAGGCAGAGGCAATCGCGAAGAGCATTCAGGTAATGTCAGCCCTTAAGGTTCCGACCATCTGCACCGTAATCGGCGAGGGCGGCTCCGGCGGAGCGCTTGCCATCGGCGTCGGCAACAGGGTGAACATGATGCAGTATTCCACCTATTCCGTAATTTCTCCCGAGGGCTGCGCCTCAATCCTCTGGAAGGATGCCGAGAAGGCTCCGGTTGCCGCTGAGGCGATGCACATGACTGCCCACGATCTGAAGTCGCTTGATCTCGTTGACACCGTGATTGACGAGCCGCTGGGCGGCGCGCACCGCGACTATGACACCGCGGCCGAGAGCCTCCACAAGTGCCTGTCGCACGATCTGGAGGAGCTCAGGAAGCTCTCCCCAGATGAGCTCGCGGCGCAGCGCTACGAGCGTCTCATGAAGTTCGGAGTCTACGAGACTGCAGAATAAAGCAGTGTCCATGCAGAGATCATCAGATCCTGAGAAGGAGGCGGAAAAAGTCAGAGCGGCTTTTTCCGCCTCCATTAATAAAATCCTCCCCCAGACAGTCAGAAATCTTGTCATAGGCTTCAGCGGCGGACCTGACAGCTCCGCGCTCCTTGATCTCTGCGTCAGGGAGTTCTCAGGATCCGGCATATCGATAACAGCAGTCTATGTCCACCATGGAATCAGCGTGCACGCTGGCGAGTGGGAGGATTTTGCACGTCAGCGTGCGGAAGAGCTCCATGTGAGGTTTGAGTCCTGCCATGTTGAGGTCAGGAAAAAGCAGCGCACCAGCCTCGAGGCTGAGGCGAGGGAGCTCAGGTACGGCGTCCTCGCGCCCTATGTCCCTGACAGAAGCACTGCGCTCGTTACTGCCCATCATCTCGATGATCTCGCAGAGACAGTGCTCCTAGCGCTCAAAAGGGGCTCGGGCGTGCGGGGGCTTGCGGCGATGGGCCCGGTGCAGGATTTTTCCGGAGGGTTCATCGTAAGGCCGCTTCTCTCTGTAACCAAGTCTGAGCTCCTCGGCTACCTCAATGCAAACGGCATAACGTTCGTAACAGACGAAAGCAACTTTGACACGGACTATGACCGCAACTTCCTGAGGCTCAGGATCCTGCCTCTCCTCACGGAGCGCTGGGGCGGCTTCCGTGAGTCGCTGAAGAGAACCTCGGAAATCTGCGCGGAGTCATCAGAGCTCCTCGATGAGGTGGCGGAGGAGGATCTCACCGGAGCCGTCAGTCCTGCAACAGGCGGGCTGATTATCGAAAGGCTCAGCACTCTCTCTCCGGTGAGACGCAGAAACGCGCTGCGCTGGTTCTATTTCAGGAAAGGAAATGCAGCACCCTCATACAGCTTCCTGCAGGCGGTTTTTGACGAGGTGGCGCTCGCGGGCGCAGACCGGACTCCGGAGCTCCGCTGGGAGGGCGGCATAGCGGTGCGCTATATGGGAGAGCTCTTCAATATCAGCGGCTATCCTGCGGCGCGGCAGGATTTCACGGCAGGGAAGGATTTCGAGAAAAGGATCGCTCTTCCTGACCGGACGCTCGTAATTTCAGATCTGAGGGACAGAATGCCTCATGGCTCTGTCGCCGCGCGGTCCCCGAATCCCGGCGAGAAGGTGTCAGTCCGTTTCGCTCTCCCCGGAAGCCTCGTCCTGCAGCCATCCGGCAGGAAGCATTCAAGGAGCCTCAAGAAGATCTGGGGAGAGTACTCTGTTCCGGTCTGGAGAAGGCGCTATATACCTGTAGTTTTCTACAATGACTCCCCGGTGATGCTCGCCGGGATCTGCGCGATGAGCGGCTTTGAGCCCGCTGAGAATGACGGGGGAAGGCTCTTCTCGTATTTCACGGAGCAGGCCTGAAGCGGCTTTTCATTTCTCTGTTTTCTTCTTTTATTCTTTTCTTTCTGTCCGGTCCTGCTGAGGCGCCTCACTTCCTGCTGCCCAGGGATCTGCGGAAATTCAGGAACTCTGTCATAGGAATTCAGGCATAAAAAAAGGAGCCCGGAGGCTCCTTTCGTCTTCAGTGCATTTCTGCGGTATTACAGAACATGTACGGATGCGGTGTTGGTGGTTCCGCTGGGAACAAGAGCTCCGGAAACCATGACAACGCGATCGCCGACCTTTGCCAGGCCAAGCTTCAGGGCAATCTCCTTGCCGATGCGGAAGAACTCATCGGTGTGGGCGAAGTGCTCGTCGATTACATAGGGGGTAACACCCTTGACCGGGCAGAGCTGCTTTGCAACCTTCTCGTTCGGGGTGATTGCCAGGATCGGGGCCTGAGGGAAGAACTTGCGTACGGCAAGAGCGGACTTGCCTTCCCTGGTGGCAACGATGATGAGGGCTGCATCGGTGGTCTCGGCAGTCTTTACGGCGCCGCGGCAGACAGCCTGGGTGATGTGCTCCTTTACAAAGCTCTTCTCAGCGATGTCAAGGCGTACGAATACCTCAGGATCGGTCCTCTCGCAGATGGTGTTCATCATGCGGACAGCCTCAACAGGGTACTTGCCCTTTGCGGACTCGCCGGAAAGCATGACTGCGTCGGTGCCGTCCAGGATGGCGTTCGCAACGTCGCCGGCCTCAGCACGGGTAGGACGGGGGTTCTTCTGCATGGAGTCAAGCATCTGGGTAGCAGTGATAACGAACTTGCCTGCCTTGTTGCACTTCCTGATGATGCTCTTCTGATGGAAGATAACGTCCTGGATAGGGATCTCAACGCCCATGTCGCCGCGGGCAACCATGATTCCGTCGGAGACCTCAAGGATCTCGTCGAAGTTGTCGATGCCTTCCTGGTTCTCAATCTTGGAGATGATCTTGATGTTCTTTCCGCCGTGATCGTCAAGGAACTTGCGGATGCTGAGAACGTCTTCCTTCTTGCGGATGAAGGATGCGGCAATGAAGTCAACCTCACGCTCGCAGCCGAAGATCAGGTCGTTCTTGTCCTTCTCGGCAAGTGCAGGGAGATGGGTCTTGATGTTGGGAAGGTTTACGCCCTTGTGCTCGCCCAGAACCTGTGAGTTCTGCACGGTGCAGTGAATGTCGGTATCAGTGCAGTCCTTAACGGTGAGGGCAATCAGGCCGTCATCGAGGAGGACAGTGTCGCCTGCCTTGAGGTCATGGGGCAGATCCTTGTAGGTAACAGAGGTGATGGTCTTGTTGCCGACAACATCCCTGGTGGTGAGGGTGAAGTCCTGTCCGGCCTCGAGGGTAACGTCCTCGCCGTTCTCCATGGCGCCGGTTCTGATCTCAGGTCCCTTGGTATCAAGGAGAATTGCGCAGGTCTTTCCGGTCTCTGCCATAAGGGCGCGAAGTCTGATTATGCGTCCGCCGTGTTCCTCAAAGTCACCATGGGAAAAGTTAAGACGCATGCAGTTCATGCCGGCAGCAAGAACCTTGGCAAGAACCTCTTTTTTCTCGGACTTGGGTCCGATGGTGCAGACAATCTTTGTTTTTTTCATAAAAAACCACGGCTGAAACAGAGATTAACTCAGTTTTAGTCAGCCATCTCCTTAGTTAAGAACTGGATTAGCGTATCCCGGGGACCGCTTGGATCATTATCGTATAAACTGCATAACGAGCCGGGAAAATTTAGAATATTTTAACCGAAAACAGTGATTATGCCAAACTAATATTTGGGAGGATTCTGTAAAGAAGGGCAGAAGGGAGCGCACCGGAGAGCGGACGCAGGAACAGTCAGAAAATGCCAGGATCCGGGCCTCTTTCAGGTCAGGAGAAACAAGGGAAGCGGCCCTTCGGCTTTGAAAGAGCGCCGCCTCCCAGGGGCTCAGTCACTCTCGTAGACGCCGAACTCCTTCCTTGACCACTCGACTCTCTCCTCCGGAGTCATGCGGACATCCGTGGCAACGAGCTGCTCGACCTTCCTGAGGCGCGGCAGGAGCCCGGCGGCGTTCGCAATCTGTATCGCGAGCCCGGGCCTTGCGTTGAGCTCCAGGAGCATGGGGCCCTTGTCCTTGTCCAGCACTATGTCGCAGCCGATGTAGCCGAGCCCCGACATCTCATAGCATGATGATGCAAGCGTCAGGACCTTTATCCACTGCGGCACCTTGAGATCCAGAAGCTTGTTGCCGGTGTCGGGGTGGTTCTCGATGGGGCGCCCGTACTGCACGGCCCTTACGGCCCGTCCGGTCCTCACGTCTATGCCGACGCCCACTGCTCCCTGGTGGAGGTTCGCCTTGCCGTCAGAGGCGGCGGTCGAGAGGCGCATCATGCACATGACCGGGTAGCCCTTGAGCAGTATGACGCGGGTGTCCGGGACGCCCTCGTAGGTGTAGTTCTCGAAGACGTTGTCGAAGTGTATGAGCTCCTCAATCAGGACAATGTCCGGCTTTCCGCCGAGGGAGAAGAGCCCTGCGAGGATATTGGTGATGTGGCGCTCGATGTTCGAGACATCAAGCGCGTCTCCGTTCGGCTTGTAGTATGAGCCGTCGTGCGAGTCAACTATGACGAGGATCCCCTTGCCGCCTGAGCCGTGAGCCGGCTTGATGCAGAAGCTCGCGTGACTCTTCACCAGCGTCTCGAAGTTCCTCACCTCATACTGATGCCTGATGAAGCCGATGAGCTTCGGCACGGTAACGCCGCTTTTCTGCGCAATCTTCTTCGTAAGAAGCTTGTTGTCCACGAGCGGGTACAGGTTTCTCGGGTTGTACCTGCTGATGTAGAGGCAGTTGCGCTGGTTCATGCCCATTATGCCGATGGCGGCAAGCTTCCTGGGTGAAGTGTAGTTCTTCAGAAATTGCCACATATGATCACTTCCTGTCAGCGCTTTCTTCACTGCTTCCGTCAGAGGCGCCATCTGCCGGCTGCTTTGAGCTCATGAGCTCAATCTCGTCAGCAACGGGCTTGAACCGCTTGAGCTCCGTCAGCCTGTAGCCGGTGTAGTTGCCCATCAGCAGTATGCCTGCAAGGATGACGAGCTGCAGTCCGAGGAAATTGAAGGTTACGTGCTGGATGAGGAGGCTGTTCATCGCGATGTAGGCAATGATTGCGGTAAAGAGCGAGCCGAGCCCCTGCACGACAACCTCATGCGAGCCCTCTTCCTCCCAGATGATGGAAAGGCGCTCGATGGTCCAGGAGATGATGATCATCGGGAAGAAGGTAAGCTTCATGCCGTCGGCAAGCCCCATCTTGTAGGTTACCACCGCGAGGCAGGAGATTATGCCTATGACCACGATTATCACGGTCGAGATTCGCGCTACGAGAAGAAGATTCAGCCTTGCCAGGTAGAACCTGATGATGAGTCCGATGCTCACAATGGCGAGGAAGCCGATGAGGCCTACTCCGAGGCTGGTCTGGGTGAAGGCCATGGCAATAAGGACCGGCATGAATGTTCCTGAGGTCTTGATGCCCACAATAATCCTGAGGAACACCACGATCAGGACTCCTATAGGGAGGAGCAGGATCTGCTTGAACATTGACTGCTCCTCGATCGGGAGGGAGTCTACCGAGAAGTTGAGGAGCTCGGTGTGGGCAAACTTGCTCTGGATGGCGGTCTTTACCGAGACATGGTTCTCAATCATCGAGAAGTAGACAGCGGAATGGGAGCCTCCCTTGAGCTCAAGAAGCGGCTGCGAGCTGTATTCCCAGAGAAGGAAGTTCTTCGGGTTGCCGGCCTCTCCGGTCTCAGGGTTTATAAGCTCCGGCTTCCCGTTCTGGTAAACCTCAACGTATTCGACAAGGCTCTGTCTTCTTCTCTTGTCCTTGAGCTGCAGCCCCCTTACGACTCTTGCCGGAACATCGGCGATGTCAAGCATCTTGACGATGAGGCGGCTCCTGCTGGCATTCTTCTTGAGCAGGGCAGTCTCCTGATCTGAGGTATTCAGGATCTGCACGAGCTCCTGAGTGAAGGAGATGGCGTCTGCGGACTTGTTCCTGGCGTTCTGGATGATGTTGTTCAGGATCTTGAGGTTTGCGTCTGACTCGACAACTGACGTGTCAGTTCTCGGAACCGGGATCTGGGAGCTTACTGTTGCATTGGGATCCTCGAGCACATTCATCTTGTAGTAGAGCACCTGGTGCTCGCTCGCGCTTCTGGTGGTCCATACCGCGATCTTCTGTCCGCGTGACTTCTTGAAGGAGAAGCCGTAGTCAGGGCTTGCGGATGACTCGGAGAGAACGGTATAGCCGTCCTGGGTGCCTGGCACGGTGAGCTTTACCGTGACTGGCTCATTCTCTGCCGGATCAAACTCAACCCTTGCCTCAACAGACCAGACTGATCTCATGGTCCCGGGGAACCAGGGCACCTCAAAGGCAAAGTGCCTGTAGCACATCAGCCCTACTCCGAGAACGAAGAGAACAGCAACCAAAAAATAGTAAGATCCGCGTGATACCATAGGAATATTCTCTGAAAAATGCCCGCGTCATGTTTTAGCACTGTCTGCAGGCATCGTTTAATCTGTCAGCCGCTCAGGGCTTATGAGGCCTCAGCTTACTTTGAGGGCCTGTTCTTAAGCTGTGGCTTGGACTGTGATTTCTTTGCAGGATTCTTTGACGATGAGACATCCTCATCCCTGTCCTCAGAAACAGCCTCTACTTTCCTGCTGCTTCCGACATTCTCTGCCTTGGGGCGCCTCTGAATCGACCTCTTTGATACATCAACGACAGCGTTGTCAATCAGGAAGGTCCTTCCGATCAGGACCGGGAAGTCCATTTTTGTCCTGTCCTTGAGGGAAAACTCGGAGACAGTGGTTACATCGCCGATCTGGATCTCGAGCCTTACGACGGGCCTCACCTCAATGTCCTCTGCCGATGCCTGCCTTGTCCTTATGGTCCTTACGAAAGGAGCCTCCATGGGGAGGAGCTTGTGGCCGTCGCAGGGGAACTGGAACCTGTACCAGGTCTTTCCCTCGCGCTCGAACTTCTCGATGGAGATTGCGCTGATTGAGGAGATGGACGCACCGGTATCGATTCTCGCCTGGGCAGCGAGATCCTGCTCGGGGAACTTCACCCACTCATACTCTCCGAGCACCAGCTTGCCGTCGCTCTGCCTGAGCTGCTGCTTCGGCAGGTTGTCATTGGTCTCGGAGACTTCCTTTGAGCTCTTCCCGGGGGCGCTTCCGGAGGCGCCAGTCTTAGCGAGGTGCTTTACATTCTTGTTCATGGCCGCAAAGGACTCTTGCATTTCCGCAAAATCCTTCCTCAGTGACTGTATTTCAGAATTGTTCCTGTTGAGGGAATCTTTCAGCTGGGACAGTTCAGATGAGTTGCTCCTGCTCGCCGCAATCACGGGCTCAAGCTTGGAGTCCAGGCTTCTCATCATTGCGGCTGTGTCGCCTGCGCTCTCGGCAGGCTGCTGGCCCACGGAGCCGCTGCCAGCCTGAAAAGCGCATGATGAAAGACTCAGCATTGCAATTACTGACAGAGCACCTGCAAAAGATATTTTCATAATAAGTCCATAAAAGCTGTTAAGCTGCCTCTGATTCCGGCAATTATAAATCAGCCGGCGGAATTCGTATTGCAATTATTGCTTTTCAGCCACAAAAACCGCCCGGCAGGGAGCAGGGTAGCCCTCGACTGTAAGGCTGCGGTTCCCCGGCATCAGGAAATCATCGAGCGACTCATAGTCCATCCATTCCGTGCGCCGCTGCTCGTCGCTCGAGGTTACAGCGCCTGGGGAGACGGTCTTTACCCTGAAGCCGGTTCTTTCAAGGAGGAGCCGCATTGACTCGATGCTCGGGATAAACCAGATGTTCGGCATTTTCGCGTACCTGTCCCTTGGCACCAGGAAGGTGCGCTCGTCTCCCGGCACTATGAGGGTCTCAAGGACGAGCTCACCTCCGGTTCTCAGAAGCGAGCCGAGAATTTCAAGGTGCTCTGCAGGGGAGCGCCTGTGGTAGATGACTCCCATGGAGAAAACCGTGTCGAACCAGGATACTCCGGGGAAAACCTCGAGAGGGAGGGGCAGGAGATAGGCCGGCACGCTCTTCCTGATAAAGCTTTTCACGAGATGGAACTGTCCGGCCGACACCGTCGAGGGATCGCATCCTGCGGCAAGCTCCGCGCCCGCGCCGAGATACCTGAACAGGTGGTAGCCGTTGCCGCAGCCAGCGTCAAAGACCCTGCGTCCGGCAAGAGGGGAGATAAGCCCCCTGAGCCTGTTCCACTTGAAGTCAGATCTCCACTCGCTCTCCACCTTTATGCCGAAGATTGAGAACGGGCCTTTCTTCCAGGGCTTGAACTCTCTTAGCATCTCAAGGAGAAAGGGTCGGAAGCTCTCTGACACCTCTGAGCTGCTCCCGACCGAGACATAGTCCTCATCAAAGGAATATGAGTCAGTTCTCAGCTTCCCGAGCTTCCAGATGCATGACTCATATTCTGGGAGGCCGTGGTTCTGCTCGCGCGTCCTCCAGTCATAGACATGCCTTGGGAGCTCCGCGAGCCAGTCATGAAGCTCCGGGATTCCGGAAATATATGAAAAGAAATCTCCAGAGTCTATCATTCAGCACCTGCCGGCTTTACAGCTATAAAAGAACAGAAATTGAACTGCCTGTACCACATGACGGCTTTACTGAAGCCGGCCCTGTGCAGGCGGTCAAGATGGTCAGCGGTCCTGTCAGTCTTCATTACATTCTCAAGGGCGGTCCTTTTCTGGGCAATCTCGAGATCCGAATAGCCCATCCTTTTCTTAAAGTCCAGATGGGCCTCTGATATTATTTTTTCGATGAAGCTGTCATCTTCCCTGCACTTCTCGCTGAGTATGAGCACGCCTCCAGGGACAAGAGCATCGTAGAGGGAGGATATGATTGCCTGCCTCGCCTGCCTTTCTATGAACTGCAGGGTAAAGTTCAGCACTATGAAAGAGGCATCTGACATAGGGACATCGCGAATGTCAGAGCAGATCGGGTGTATGACCGTGCCGTTTCCAGCAGGGTGCGCCGCAATATTCTGCTTAAGCCTCTCAATCATCGCCTGGGAGCTGTCTACCGAAAATACGGAGATGCCGTTCTTTTCCCTGATGCCGTCGAGGACTGAGAATGTCGCGCCGCCCAGCGAGCAGCCGAGATCATAGATATTTGTGCCTGATTTCGCGTACTTTTCCGCAAAGATGGATATTCCCCTGAGGATATCCGAATATCCCGGCACCGACCTGCTGATCATGTCGCTGAAGACGCTTGCGACGTTCTCGTCGAACCTGAAATCGGCAACTGTTTCGAGTTTCCGGCTGAAAATATGATCCGGCCTGCTTTCCATTGAATCTTCCTTCTGCGCTGTATTCAATCAGCTGATAAAAAATTTTCACAACTGCTTATAATTTTAATCCATCATACAGAATACAATAAAAGCAAACCGCAATGGAACATAACGGAAAGATCTGATGGCAGACGAACCTCAAATAATCCTGGGCATAGATCCGGGCTCAAGAATTACCGGATTCGGCATAATAAAGATAGAAGGAGCAAGAAGAGAGTACATGGGATCTGGCTGCATCAGGACAGAGGGCACGGTCTTCGCTGACAAGCTCAAGCAGATCTATGACGGGGTAACTGAGGTGATAACCCAGTACAAGCCCAGCCTTTTTGCCATCGAGCAGTGCTTTGTCTCGAAGAATGTCGCCTCTACCATAAAGCTTGCGCACGCGAGAACCGCGGCGATAATAGCGGCGCTCAACCACAATCTTGAAATCGGCGAGTACTCGCCGCGCCAGATCAAGCAGTCTGTGGCAGGATACGGCAACGCGGAAAAGGTTCAGGTGCAGCATATGGTCTGCACCATACTCAAACTCAACGCCACTCCCCAGGCAGATGCCGCCGACGCGCTGGCCATAGCCATCACCCATGCAGACATACTGCAGAGCCTGGTGGCCATGAACTACAAGGAGCTGGGCATTCATGGCATGTCGCACAGCCATTACAGGTAGCATGGCGGGAGTTCCGGCCTGACGGGGAGAGCAGCTGTTGGGGCATAATGAGGCTGCATAAGGAAAAAACAGAGCTGGAGAGGTACTGAGACGGCGCCGCTGATGCTGTGCCAGGACACTTTAGTGGATCTGACGGCAGAAATACCTGAGAAAAATTGGCAGGGATACTTTAAAATCCCCGCCTGCACCAGAACAGATAAGATATAACAGAATGAGGCATCTATGATTGGGTTTGTTCACGGGATTCTCTCTGAGGTTGAAATACCGAGAGTCCTGATCGAGGTATCGGGAATAGGATATGAGATTGAGATGCCTCTCTCATCAATAAGCAGCCTTCCTCCTGTCGGGAGCGAGGTAAAGGTCTATACCAGGCTGATCATACGCGAGGACGCGCACCTTCTTTACGGATTTGCCGACAAGCTGACGAGGCAGATTTTCGATCTGCTTATCGGCGTGTCAGGAGTCGGCCCCAAAATGGCGCTCTCCATCCTTTCAGGATACAATCCCGATGAGTTTGCGAAGCTTATCAGCGAAAAGGACATCACGGCGCTTACCAAAATCAAGGGAGTAGGCAAAAAGACCGCGGAGCGCCTGGCTCTGGAGCTGTACGACAGGATTTCCAAGCTTAACCTCGGGATCGTTCCTGCAGGAGGGAAGCAGGCGGAGACGAATGCCTCATATGACGAGAACCTGCAGGTGTCCGTCCAGGCCCTTCTGCAGTTCGGCTACTCACAGGCAGATGCCGAACGCATGGCAAAATCCGCATATGCCGAGGGCAAGCGTCCCGAGGAGATCATACGCGATGCCCTCAGAAGCGCAGCAAGGTAGGTATAAGCAATGGCTATAGAGCACGACAACATCTCCGCGGCTCCTTCGGAAAGCTGTGAGCACAGGGTAATTGCCTCCACAGCTGCAGATCCCAATGAGGAGTTCATCGACAAGGCGGCAAGGCCGAAGGTCCTCAGTGACTACTGCGGACAGGACAAGATCAAGGAGCAGCTGGCGATTGCCATACATGCCGCGAAAAAGAGATCCGAGGCGCTTGATCACGTGCTGATCTACGGGCCTCCCGGGCTTGGCAAGACAACGCTTGCGCACATCATAGCAAATGAGCTTGGCGTGAACTTCAAGACGACTTCCGGACCAGCTCTCGAGAAAACAGGCGATTTGGCTGCCATCCTCACAACGCTTGAGGCCGGAGATGTGCTTTTCATAGATGAGATACACCGCCTGAGCCCCGTCATAGAGGAAGTGCTCTATCCTGCGATGGAGGACTACCAGCTTGACATAGTCGTCGGAGAAGGGCCCGGAGCAAGGTCGCTCAAGATCGATCTGAAGCCCTTTACGCTGGTAGGCGCCACGACCAGGGCCGGGCACCTCACGAGCCCGCTGCGAGCAAGGTTCGGCATCAACCTGAAGCTTGAATTCTATCCGACGCCGGTCCTGACCAAGATCATTCAGCGCTATGCCGCCATACTGCATGCGGACATCGAGCAGGATGCTGCCGAGGAGATAGCCAAAAGATCAAGGGGAACTCCAAGGATTGCCAACCGGCTCCTCAGGCGCGTCAGGGACTATGCCGAATACTGCTCGGTAAGCCCGATAACCAGGGAGCTGTCCGTAAGGGCCCTCAACATGCAGGGCATTGACAACAGCGGCCTCGACAGCCATGACCAGAACTATCTCCGTCTCATTATCGACAGGTTCGACGGCGGCCCGGTAGGACTCGACAACATTGGCGCAACGCTCGGCGAGGACAGGGATACCATAGAGGATATGATTGAGCCCTACCTGCTGCAGCAGGGCTATATAAAAAGAACCCCCAAGGGCCGCGAGGCAATGCCTCTTGCCTACAGCCATTTCGGCCTCGTCTCCAAGGATGCTGAGGAGCATCCGTCTGACTGACAGATGGCCTGCCGCAGTTGGCGGCAGGCCTTGTCCTGACTGCCTGTTAATTAATCAATTGTCCCTGAAGACAGCACCTGTTTACCCTGAAATTTGATCACATTCACAGATTTTTTTTGTGCTAAGATCTTTTTAGATATTTTAGAGAGATACAGCATGCCGAATAATGTATTTTACTGGCCGATCCGGGTTTATTACGAGGATACCGACGCAGGCGGAATCGTATACAACTCAAACTACCTTAACTTTATGGAAAGGGCCCGGACTGAATGGCTGAGATCTCTCGGCATTGAGCAGGACGTTCTGCGCAGCAGGCACCATGTAGGGTTTGTTGTGTCCCATATTGACGTTGACTTCAGGCGTCCTGCCAGGTTCAATTCCTCACTCAGGGCAACGGTCGAGATTGTCAAAATCAATTTTGCCTCCATTGTCTTTGCCCAGAAAATACTGAACGAAAACGATGATGAGCTGGTTTCGGCTACAGTCAAGATTGCATGTGTCAGCGAGCCTGAGCTCAGGCCGTCTGCCTTCCCTTCTGAAATTAAGGACATGATTACAAATGGAACCAAATAGCCAGGGTGCTGAGCTTTCCTTTACTCACCTTGTAGCAAATGCAAGCCTTCTTGTTCAGATAGTAATGCTGATCCTCCTTCTGGCATCCGTACTCTCCTGGTCAATTATTTTTCTCAAGCACCGGAATCTGAAGTTTGCCAAGGAGGTCTCGGAGTCATTTGAGGATCAGTTCTGGAACTCCGGAAAGGATCTCACCCACATCTTCAGGGAGCTTGAGAGCAGGAAGGATGAGATTGTGGGGCTTGAGGTGATTTTCCTCTCAGGCTTCCGCGAGTTCATCAGGCTCCACGGCACAGCCTCGAAGAGCAAGGAGATGGTCATGGACGGAACCTACCGTGCCATGAAGGTCTCCCTGTCAAGGGAAGTCGAGGAGCTCGAGAACAATCTGCCGACTCTGGCAACAATCGGATCAGTCAGCCCGTACATAGGCCTTTTCGGAACGGTATGGGGCATCATGCATGCCTTCGTGGCGCTCTCTGCCGTAAAGAATGCGACTCTGGCCATGGTTGCCCCTCCTATTGCCGAGGCTCTGATTGCAACGGCAATGGGACTTTTTGCGGCAATACCTGCCGTCATTGCATACAACAGGTATTCGAATATCGTGGAAAAGATTGAGAACGACTACATCAATTTCATGGATGAGTTCTCAACTATACTGAACCGCCGCGTTGTAACCAGCGATGAGGCCAAGGAAAAGGAAGAGCAGAAATCATGATGGGCTATATTCACCGGCCGCGCAAGCGTGCCATGGCCGAGATCAATGTGGTACCGTACATTGATGTCATGATGGTGCTGCTCGTCATCTTCATTGCAACAGCGCCGGTAATCATGCAGGGCGTCAGCGTCGATCTCCCGCAGGCTGAATCGACAGAGGTCAGCGAGGATCTGTCTGATCCAATAATTGTCTATGTAGACAAGGAAGGGCAGTACGCGGTGCAGTCCGGCAGCACTACCAGCAAGCTTGAAAACCTGCAGGAAGTAACTGATCTGGTTGAGGAGTACAAGCAGAAGTCTCCCAAATCTCCGGTCCTGGTCAGCGGCGATCGCAATGCCAAGTACGATCTTGTGGTGCAGGCCATGGTTGCTCTCAAGAATGCCGGAGAGAAAAGTGTTGGCCTGGTAACAGAGCCATTGCCCAGTAACAAGTAGGTAAACAGTTGAATCAAAGATTTGGTGTGCCGCTGCTGCTGTCTTTACTGCTGCATCTTACTATCATGGCAATGTTTGTAATCAAGTTTACAGACAACGCACCAAAGAAGATTAACAGCGGCATGGAAATAATTCATGCAACCATGCTCTCAGCTGAACAGATAGAGCAGATGAGAGGAAATGGCGGCAGGGCAGCCGGCGGCGGACAGGCTCAGCCTGCAGAGCAGCCTGAAAAACCTGCAGAGAAGGAGATGGAGCAGGCGGAGCAGCAGCGCGCCCGGGATGAGGAGCTCTCAAGACAGCATATTCTGGAAATACGCAGGCAGGAGCAAATCGCAAAAGAAAAGCTAGAGGCTGAAAAGAAGGCTCAGGCAGAGGCTGCGGCAAAGGCTGAGGCAGAGAAGAAAGCTCAGGCGGAAGCAGAAAAGAAGGCTCAGGCAGAGGCTGCGGCAAAGGCTAAAGCAGAGGCAGCAGCCAAAGCGAAGGCAGAAGCCGAAGCTAAGGCCAAAGCTGAGGCCGAGGCGAAGGCAAAAGCAGAAGCGGAAAAGAAGGCTCTGGCAATCGCGAAGGCCAAGGCAGAAGCTGAGGCAAAAGCCAAAGCCGAGGCTGAGAAGAAAGCGAAGGCGGAAGCTGAGGCAAAGGCGAAAGCAGAAGCCGAGAAGAAAGCGAAGGCGGAAGCTGAGGCAAAGGCGAAAGCAGAAGCCGAGAAGAAAGCGAAGGCGGAAGCTGAGGCAAAAGCTAAAGCCGAGGCCGCTGCAAAAGCCAAGGCAGAAGCTGAGGCAAAAGCGAAAGCCGAGGCTGATAAGAAAGCTAAGGCAGAGGCTGCGGCAAAAGCGAAAGCTGATGCAGAAGCAAAAGCTGCTGCTGACGCAAAGGCCAAGGCAGAAGCTGCTGCGAAGGCTAAGGCGGATGCCGATGCCAAGGCCAGGGCTGCCGCAGGCGGAAAAAACAAAGCCGGCAAAAATTCAGGAATGTCTGATGACGATATAGACTCTTTCCTGAATGATGAGCTCAGCGGTAGTCCGTCTGGGACCGGCTCAAAGAATGTTGGCTCCAATAAGAATACGGCTGGCATTTGGAAGAAGTACAACACTATCGTTAATCAGTACTTGTCCAGATCAATACATATGGATCGCACGATGAGCGGCAAAAAGGTGATTCTTAGATTCAAAATGTCGGCTGACGGAATGATTTATTCTGATATTAACTGCGAGGGATCAGAATCGGTATGCAGGGCAATTATCAATGGGCTTAAGTCGAAAGGCTCGGTTCTGCCAAGACCTCCCAAAGAGATATACCAGAACGAAGTTGAAATAGAATATACACCTTCTCTGTGAGACTTATATTATGAAAATAAAGTTAGTATTTTCACAGTTTTTAATAGCCTGCGTGGCAATCTTTGCCTCAGCTCAGGCCTGGGCTGTGCTGCATCTTGAGGTTACAGGCGGCATTGATTCGGGAATACTGATTGCCGTGCCTGAATTCAGTGCGGAAAATACCGTAAGCCAGAAGCTCTCTGACGTAATCAATTCCGACCTGATCAGAAGCGGAAGCTTCTCGCCTATGTCAAAGGATAAAATGCCTGTAAGCCAGGTTTCCGGAACTGACGTCAATATTCAGGACTGGCAGGGCAATGACCTCCAGAACCTGGTCAGCGGCAGCATAGCCAAGGACGGCTCCAATTACGTAATATCTTTCAACCTGTACGATGTTCCGTCAGGGAGCGTAATACTTTCGAAAAAGGCGAAGGTCAGCGCCAGCAATTTAAGAAAATATGCCCATATGATCTCCAATATGATCTATGAGAAGATTGTGGGGCTGAAGGGGGCGTTCCTGACCAAGATCGCCTATGTAAGCGTTGATTACAAGGATGCCTATCCATTCAGGCTGGTCATAGCCGACTATGATGGATATAACGAACACATTATTCTCAGATCAAAGGAGCCGGTCATGTCACCGACCTGGTCTCCTGACGGTTCCTCTGTTGCCTACGTAAGCTTTGAAAAGCGCAAGCCTGGAATCTGGATCCAGAACATTCAGGGTAAAACCAGACAGCTGATCACGTCTTTTCCTGGAATCAACGGCTCACCGAAGTGGTCTCCTAAAGGAGATCGTCTTGCCCTTGTCTTCTCCAAGGATGGAAACCCTGAAATTTATACAATCGGGCTCGGCAGCAAGAGCATGACCAGGCTCACAAACAACAGGGCAATCGATACTGAGCCTTCATGGGCTCCTGACGGAAGCATTTACTTCAACTCAGATCGCGGCGGGAAGCCTCAGATCTACAGAATGGCAGGCGGCGATGCGCAGCGAGTAACCTGGGAAGGCGATGCCAACATGAACCCGTGCGTTTCTCCTGACGGAAAGTATATCGCTCTCATTACTCAGTCCAACGGAAGCTACAGGGTAGCAAGGCTTGATCTTGATACCAAGAATCTTATGGTGCTTTCCAACAGCCAGTTTGATGAGTCGCCAAGCATTGCGCCTAACGGGAGCATGATTATTTACAGCACGATTATCCGCGGCAGAAAAGGACTTGCTCTTGTATCTGCTGATGGAAGGTTCCATGCAAATCTTCCGTCTGTCAGCGGAGAAGTAAGGGCTCCTGCCTGGTCACCGTTCTTAAATTAAGTTTTTTAGGTTAAACAGTTCTTTGAGGTAAACAATATGGAAAAGAGATTAGCCGGAATTGCTGCAGTCATCTTTGCAAGCTTTATGATTGCTTCATGCAGCTCAACAAATGACAACGGAAGCATCGATCCTGATATATCCGATGTCTCAGGAAGCGAAGGTGCGGATGTTACCGTCGGCGATTATGGAGACAACTACAAGCTTTCTCCTGAGGAAAGGGCAAAGCTTGAGGCATTAAAGAGAAACAACACAATTTATTTTGCCTACGATAAAGATGTTGTTGCTCCTGAATACGCCAATATCCTTCAGAATCATGCAAGGTTCCTCATCGCGCATCCTGAGGTCAACGTCATTGTTCAGGGACATACCGATGAAAGAGGAACTCCTGAGTACAACATCGCTCTGGGAGAGAGAAGAGCCAAGTCTGTTGCGCTTTATCTGCAGAATTTAGGCGTTAATGTAAGACAGCTCTCGATCGTAAGCTATGGTGAGGAAAAGCCTGCAGTACTTGGAACATCTGCAGAGGCATTTGCCAAGAACAGAAGAGCAGTGCTTGTATATTAATCAGAAAAAAAATTTTCTGAGAGCTCATAAATGAGAGGCACCCCGGTTTCCGGATGTTCGGAAATCGGGGTGTTTTGTGTGCTCGGCATGAGCATTGACTATAGGGTGAAAGTCCCGAACTCGCCCGCTGGAGGGAAGAGTTAGCGAATCGCAAGGTGGTCGGAGTAA
>ONIT01000073.1 GCA_900317945.1 uncultured Pseudomonadota bacterium | reverse complement strand
CTGGTTTTCCTCCACACCTGTTCGATCGGATTTAGATCCGGAGAATAAGGTGGCATGTAAACAAATGTCACAAACCGGTTAATGTCATCGTACTTTCCATCAACGTTCTCTTTGATCAGACGCTTGGCTTTTTTGTGCCACCCGGCATTATCCATAATCAGAAAAATCCTTGTACCTTCACCCGGTTCATATGCAGAGAGGAAGCTTCTGATAGAGGCGATCACGGTTTCATAGTTGAAGCGATCAGGTTTATCCATAAAAAGCTGACCGGTTTTGGGAACAACAAAACCACTGAACGAGATTTTGTCCCGTCCTGGCAGCGACTTGATCTTGGGAGCTGAACCGACAGGGGCCCAGGATCTTGTTACTGTAGTCTGAGCCATGAAATGCACTTCATCCTGAAAGACCACCACGCTGTTTTTCATGTTCCTGATTTCGGCTGTTTTTTTTTGAACTCTTCCCGTTCTGATCCGTTCTGTTCTTCCAACGACGGGAAGGTGCCGGCTCTCTGTAATGAAAATCCAAGTTCATGGAAGAGCCGCTGACATTGCCTTATGCTATATTTGATGTCATACTTTGACGTAATATAGTCTGACAACGAGATACCGTCCCAAACACAGTAACCGTGTTTATCAGGACTCTCTCGCAGTACTTTTTTAATCTCTGCCTTCTGCTCATCACTGAGTTTGTCTGGCCTGCCAGACTGTTTGATCGCCCGCAGCTTTTCGAATCCTTCATTATCAACAATACTTAGCCAGTTACTGAGCGTACGCGTTGTCAAACCAGATGCTTTGCTCATCAGGCTAATCGAGATCTTGCCTGTAAGCAGCAGATTCACCAAAACTACGCGATTGTGGTACTTGGTGTCGTTTGTTGACGAAATGATTTCGATTCCCCGCTTCAGCAGTTCGTTCCGATCATGCTTAAAAATTCTGACAGTCATATGGTCACCTCACTTTGACCATATTTTAGCAAATCACTCTACCTTAACACAGGAAATAATTTTTGTCGTTTACTATAAAAACGGATTTCCCGTTGTTAATCCATGGTTTTCGGTCAAAAGAGGCTGGATCCCCGGATTAAAAACGGATTTCCCGTAGTTAACCCAAAGAGCCATGCCTCGGCTCACCCTGCTTCCCCATGCCCTCCCCTCACCAGTGCCTCTCATCAGCAGAGCATTGAGCTTCAGGAGCTTTCACGCACGAGGGCTGACTCATGCTGAAGAATCCAGTGTGAAACCAGGATGTGCCGTACTCCACGCTTACGATCAGACGAGCAGCGCGAAGGGCCGTACCCCGCTCTCAAGCCACACGTCATCAGCTCCGGCAAAGACCTCATAGCCGACGCCGGCGGCATGCGCGAAGAGCGTATAGCGGGAGACATCGCTCAGCCAGTAAAACATGCCCCTGCCGCGGAGGACAGGATTAAGGCGGAATGCGGCAAGCTGCGAGGCGCCCCAAAAACTGTCCCTCTCAAAGTCAGACCAGACCCACGGCCCCAGGAGCGACTCCCCGAACACCATTGAAAGCGTCATCAGCCTGCATGCGCATGACTCACCGTCCGCTCTGAAGCAAAGCAGGTGTGATTGACCGAAGGCGCCCTCAAGCCCGCGGGCAAAGGCGGGCATGACATTTCTTCGCATGAAGGACCCGGCATAGCCGCCTTCAGTCGTTTCATCCGGATTCATGTACGCCTCAAAAGGCGGATTCTCCGGCACGATGACCGCATGATGGGCTGTCACCCCGGAGCCGCTGCTCAGTGCCGCATCAAGGTCCGCGATGATGAACCTTACCGTGTATTCCCTCCCCGGAATCACTACCTCGCCATTGCGCCTGATGTCAGGGACAGCCGCCTGCCTCACAATGAAGTCGCCCGGGAAAATGTCACGGAATGTGCCGTCAGCGACGCTCTCTGAGAACACGCCGCTCTCAAAGGCCTGTGTCAGGTCCCTGCCTCGGCAGATTCCGCGGTGGGACTCCGCTCCGTCAGGCGCGGTGTCCAGGGCGTTGCCGCCCTGTCCGTGTGCCGGGCAGGATTTCATTCCTCATCGACCTCAGGAAGCAGCTCTTTGCACCTGACCGCACAGTTGCGGCCGCGGAAGGCTATTCCGCATTCAATCACTCTGTCAGATCCTTCGCTGCAGAGCCCGGCCGCGTACCCCTTCTCCTCGATCTGCGCGATGGCTTTGGACGCCAGATCCTGAAGTCCTGCTTTGGCATCTGACGCGTATTTGACCTCAATCACCACAGCAGACGATTCATCGTATGAGCTGAAAATGATATCCGCATAGCCGCTGCCGGCCTCAGCCTGTGATTTGAAAACGCTGATATTATCCCCTGCCGCAGCCAGGAGGCCGTTCAGGAAGCCGTGATAAAAATTCTCGTGCGGGGCTTTGGTGGCATTGTCCCGGAGCGAGACAAAGCCGCGGAGAAGAGTGCGCAGCGATCTGGCCGCGTTCACTGCATCACCAGTGAGGAGCTGATCGATCAGCTTTCTGGCGAGTGTTACATACTCACTCTTGCCCTTGTAATAGCCGCTGATGTTGTACCTGAAGCAGCTGCGGACCTCCTCATTCGGTATGCGCAGCTCATGCGTGCGCCTGGATCCCCTTTTTGCCAGAGTGAGATATCCGGTATAAAGCAGGATGTTCCAGAACTGGGAGGAGCTAAGATTATTCATAGAGATCGTGCCGTAGCTCATTCCTTCATCGACTTCTGCCTCTATGTTGCCGCCCGCGAGCAGCACCTCCATGCGATCCGCGTCATCAGAGTTAAGATGCGGCATATGCTCTCTGATGACAGGAGTGTTGCTTGAGTTGTTCCAGTAGGACTCAGGCTCCAGTGTATCCGGATCAGCATCATCGCTGAGCGCTTCCACGTAGCTCGCGACATCCCATGGACAGAAAAGATCCTCTCCGCCGATGCAGTAGCCGTCGTACCATTCCCTCGCCTTCTCATAGAATTTCCCGAGACCGTAGTAGTCAAACATGGTCCTGACTTCAGCCGGAGTAAATCCGATGGCTGTGCAGAGGCTGCTTCTCCTCGTAAGCACGGTGTCAATGCTCAGATTGTTGAGCCCTGTGAATATCCCTTCCTTGGTTGCGCGGAGGCATCCTGTCAGAATCCCCTTGCAGATGTCATCATTTGTTTTGAGCACATCGCCAAGCAGCGATCCGATTAACTCGCTCATCGGTTCATAGTACCCGCCCACGGCAGCTTTCTGCAGAGGGACATCGTACTCGTCAACCAGCAGCACAGGCTTGCGGCCGTTGCTGAAGCGTTTCCGGAGAAGCCGGCACAGGAAAGACAGTGACTGCCCCACATAGTCTATGCAGGCCGGATCCCTCAAATATTTGTATTTAATAAGCATGTTTAAAAAATCACGCTCATCTTCTTCAAGCTCAGGGCCGTCCAGCCAGCGGAAATCCTGCGCCAGCTTTGATATGGTACCTGCCAGGCTGCGGTAAGCTTCAACAAAACCGGTACCTTTAACACCTTTAAGCGAGAGTGATACCACCGGATACCGCCCCATATGCTCCTCACAGAACTCACGGTCCTCCGTTACCTTAAGTCCCCGGAAGAGCTCCTGCTGCCTCGAGGTGTCGCCTGGATTCCGGTAGTCCATCTCAAGGAAACGGCGGAGGGTGCTCATGGTCAGGGTCTTCCCGAAGCGCCTGGGGCGGAGCAGCAGGAAGCGGCTGTCTGTGCCCGCGAAGAGTGGCTTCAGGTACTGTGTCTTGTCGACATAGTAGATCCCGTTTTCGCGGAAAGTCACAAAATCCTCATCTCCTGCTTTCGGCACGAGCCGCGGCTGATTCTGATTTTTCTCCGTCATGATGTATCCCCCTGCATCTTTAGGACTGCATCCCTGACAACATAGATGTGTGTGAATCTGTCAGGAACATCCTCATTCTATCAGAACAGGCAGCGCATCAGCAGTCTGCTGAAAACCTTAAAAGCCAGGCAATTTTTGTCCATGAACTGTCTCGCTGTCTTTCGTGACTGGGCCTTGCGCTTTTGAGCACCGGGCAGTTTTCGGGCAGACTCGGGATTAAAAACGGATTTCCTGTAGATAATCTGAAAATTCCGGCCAAAAGAGACCAGATCCACAGATTAAAAACGGATTTCCCGTAATTAATCCCTTCTCCGGCAAGCACTCTCCGGCACGCGCAAAAAAAGCCGGGATATACCTTATTCCCCGGCTCTGCCGCCCTGCGCAGCTTACTGCTCAGATCCTGATAAAATCGCTGTTATCCTTCCCGAACCGGCGCCTGAAAAAGTCCGGGAGCCGGCCGCCCTCAAGCGCGGACGCAACGTTCAAATGACCGTATAAGGTCGGGCGTTCATAGCAGGGTAACCTTTTGATGTTTTCACACTTGCTGGAGATCATCTCAGATGCCCGCCTCATGGCCTTCGGATTTTCCCTGAGCCCCGCGAGCACATCCGGATCGATGATGATGTACGCATCTCTGAGGCTCTGCGTGCCAGCCACAAAGACATATACATCGCCGTAGCCCTCAGCCTCCCTGACCCTTGCGGCGTAGATGCTGATCCCAAACCTGTCGGAGAGATCGTTCACCTCCTTTCCCCTGAAGCACTCTGCAGCCTCCCAGGCGCTGCAGAGCCTGTCGCCGAGGAAGATAGAGTCAGCAGTTTCAGTCATAATGTTCTCCTCTTTGCAATAGCCGGAGTTCTGCGCTCCGGCAGAGAGACAGGACACATCTGAAGCGTCCTGCCTCATACTTTAATCATGGGACTAAAAGACTGCCAGGTCAAATTTTAATGATGGGAAATATGTCATAACAGGTCATTTTTCATACTTTCTTAAATGAGGACTGCTCTTCCTGAGGCCGGAAAGGCTCTCAGGCTGACAGCGCAGACCGGAAAAGACCTGCGCCGGGATCCGCGCGGTGCCCTCCGGGCCGCCTTCCGCGAAGAGTCCCTCTCCGCTCCTCCCCGCGTCTCCCGGCAGCTGATATAATCCCCGAAAAACCGGACTTCATACAATGACTGGAATATGCGCTGTCCGCCTCTCGGCAATCGGCGACACGGTAAACGCCATGGTCTCCCTGGCGGCTCTCCACAGGGCACGCCCTGATGTCAGCATCACCTGGCTCACAGGCCCCGCCTCCGCTTCACTCTTCAGCTCCGTCCCCTGGCTGAGGCTCGTCATCTACGACAAGAAGACGGGCTTTGCCGGCATGCGGAAAATCTGGCGTGATCTTAAGGGAGAGCGCTTTGACGCGGTCCTCAACATGCAGAGCGCCATGCGCGCGGGGCTCCTCACACTCGGGATAAAGGCGGGAGCAAAGTACGGCTTCGACTCCGTGCGCGCGAAGGATCTCCAGTTCCTCTTCACGAACCGCAAGGTGAAGTCCCCCGCCTCACCCCATGTCCTCGACGGCTTCCTCGCCTTCATGAGCGACTTCGCCGGAACAGAGATAACGACGGACGGCAGCCTCACGCTCCCGCCTGACGAAAAGGCCGCGGCTGAGGTGAACGAGCTTCTCAAAGGCGTCACCGCCCCGCTCCTCCTTATAAACCCTGTTACAAGCAAGGCGGAGAAGGACTGGCCGGCCGATAGGCTCGCGGAGTGCGCCGCGTACGCCGAGGGAATGGGCTTTTGCTGCGCGGTAACAGGCGGCAATGACAGCCGCACGAAATCAGCAGCTGCTCTCATCGCCTCAAAGCTTAAGAATCCCCTCGATCTCACCGGGAAGACCTCGCTCCGCGGGCTCTGGGAGCTCGTCTCCCGCGCCGGAGCGGTGCTTTCCCCCGACACCGGCATCGTCCACATGGCATCGGCCCTCAACATCCCCGTGATAGGCCTCTACGCCGCGCACAATATAGAGCGGGTCGGACCGTACCGCGACAGAAGCCTCTCGGTGAGCGTCTGGAAGGAGCTCGCCGAGGCCGAGTACGGAAAGCCCGCAGAGACACTCCCATGGCGGACACGTGTCAAAACGCCCCGTGCGATGGAGAGAATCACCTGCGAGATGGTGAAGGAGAAGATTGCGGAGGCCGGGAGGCGCTGTGGACTCGTCTCTTAAGGTGCCGGAGGCTGACGCGGAGCTCAACGCCTGCGGCATCAAATGCCCGGAGCCCCTGATGCTCATAAGGCGCGAGCTCCGGAAGCTCCCGGACGGCGCGAAGCTTAAGGTTACGGGCGATGACCCATCGGTCACCTGGGACGTGCCGGCGCTCTGCCGCAACATGGGGCATCAGCTCGTATACAAAGATACCTCAAAGGCGCCTTATACCTTTATAATAGAGAAGCACCGGCCGGACAGAGGACCGCAGGCCGGAGACCAACCTCAACCACACTAAGGGCAGCAGATGAAGCTTGCGGTAATACCCGGAACATACGATCCCCTGACAAAGGGCCATTACGACATCATCTCACGGGCGGCGGATCTCTTTGACCGCGTGCTGGTCGCGGTAGCCGCGAGCCCCGGTAAGCACCCGATCTTCACGCTCGATGAGAGGATCGACATCTGCAAAGCGTCGTTCAGAGGAATTGAGAACATTGAGGTCGAGGGCTTCTCGGGGCTCCTCGTGAGCTTCCTCCGGGAGAAGGGCGCGCATGTGCTCGTAAGGGGACTCCGGAGCGCCGCGGACTTCGACTACGAGTACCAGCTCGCCGGAATGTACCGCGACATGCTCCCCAGCATGGAGATCATCTACCTCCCCGCCTCGAGCGGCTGCGCGTACATTTCATCGACCCTTGTGAGGGACATCGCCTTCCATCACGGCGACATCGGGGAGTTCGTGCCCGCTGGATCGCGCGATCTCATCCGTGATCTTCTTGAGAGGAAGCGGCAGGAAAGAGCCGCCTCAGTCTGAGCCTACTTCTGGCATTTCGGGCAGAAGAACGTGCTTCTCTGCCCGAGCCTCACAGCCTCAATCGGCGTGCCGCATTTCACGCAGGGCTCGCCGGTCCTTCCGTAGACCTCAAGCTTCTGCGCGAAATACCCGGGCTCCCCGTCCGGCGTGTAGAAGTCCTTTATCGTGCTGCCGCCGCTCTCAATCGCCTCGCTGATGACGTCCTTGATGACAGCGACAAGGCGCCCGCACTCCTCAGCGGTGATGCTCCCGCTCTTCCTTCTCGGATCAATCCCGGCACGGAAGAGGGACTCGTTCGCGTAGATGTTGCCGACCCCCACCACGATGCGGTTGTCCATGAGAGCGCACTTGATGGCGAGAACCCGCTTCGCGAGGGCTTTCTCAAGGTATTCAGGATTAAAGGCGTCACTGAGCGGCTCTGGGCCGAGGTCCCGGAGAGGCGCAAGCTCCGCGGGATCGCCCTTCGTCCAGAGGAGCGCCCCGAAGCGGCGGACATCGTTGTAGCGAAGGATGTTGCCGTCAGAGAGCAGCATGTCCCAGTGATCGTGCTTCCCGATCTCCTTCTCTGGAGGCACAACCGAGAGATGCCCGGTCATGCCGAGGTGCACCACGGCCGTGCCATGGTCAGTGCGCATATAGATGTACTTGGCGCGCCGCTCCAGTGACTCCACCGAGGCGCCGGCGATTTCCTGTATCTCAGAGGGGATCGGGAAGCGGAGGCGGGGGTTCCTCACGTCGATTCTCGTTATGCTTCTGCCGACAAGCTTCGGCTTCAGCTCCTTTATCGTTACCTCAACCTCGGGAAGCTCGGGCATCTCATATCCCCCAGAAACGGCACAAAGGCCCGGCGCGGCGGAAACAAAGTCTCACATGCGCCCAAATAAAAAAACCCGGGATTTCGCCCGGGTCTTAAACATATCGGGCCGCAGCGAAGATGCCGCGGCGCAGCAAGATTACTTGATCTTGCCTTCCTTGTAGATTACGTGCTTGCGCGCAACCGGGTCAAACTTCATCATTTCAAGCTTGCCGGGAGTCTTGCGCTTGTTCTTGGTGGTGGTGTAGAAATGACCGGTGCCAGCCGAAGAATTAAGACGAATCTTTTCGCGTCCTGCCTTTGCCATAATTTCCTCCTTAGATCTTCATTCCCTTGGCACGCAGATCCTTGAGGACTGCGTCAATGCCGACCTTGTCCACAGTGCGGATAGCACGGGTGGAAAGGCGGAGAGTAACGAAACGCTTCTCGGACTCTACCCAGAAACGATGGCTGTGCAGGTTCGGCAGAAAGCGGCGGCGGGAAAAACTCCAAAACTTAAAAACACTCGAGTATTCCTGCTCCGGAAGGCCAGGTCCGGAGAGAAAACAGAATGCCGCTATTTATACTCCAAAACAGGATCAAAATCAAGGAAAACATACCACAGGCGGGATAATATGCCGCCCTGCGGCGCACATGAATGCGCCGTTTCTGTATGGAGAAATATATATGCGCCTTTCCCTGATGCTCCTTGCCTCTGTCTCAGCGCTTCTCTGCTCCGGGGCCCTCGCCGCTGACTGCCTCAGCGTTGACACCGGCAGAATGGCCAAAGACAAATCCTACCAGAAGTCCGTCATGGCATCCTGCCTTGCCAGCAAGGACAAAGCTGAGGCCCAGTACATGCTCGGCACCATCTACTACGACGGGGCGGGCGTCAGGAAGAACATCGGAGAGGCTGAGAAGTGGTTCCGGAAGGCTGCCCTGCAGGGACATTCCGACGCGCAGAACGAGCTCGGCGTGCTCTACAGCATGGGAGATGGCGACTGGAAGAACTGCGATGAGGCCGAGAAATGGTTCCTGAAGGCCGCCGGGCAGGGAAATGAAGCGGCGCAGCTCAACCTCGGCATCTTCTACACCTCGGGAAACTGCGGAAAGACCGATGCCGCCAAGGCAATCTCATGGTACCGCGAGGCCGAGGAGCAGGGAAATTCCGACGCGGCCAACAACCTTGCCGGTTTTTACAAGAATGGCATCGGAGTCAGCCAGGACTGCGATGAGGCCATGAGGCTTTACCGGAAAGCCGCGGATCTCGGCAATGAGAAGGCCATGTACAACATTGGCTTCTCCTACATGGGCGGCGCGTGCGCCCCGCAGGATGACGCCGAGGCAATGAAATGGCTCAGGAAAGCAGCCGACAGAGGATATGCTGACGCAATGCCCGCCATCGGCAATATGATCGTGCTCGGCCGCGGGGCAAAGAGGGATTTTGCTGAGGCGGTCAGATGGTTCAGGAAGGGGGCCGGTCTTGGCAACGCCGGAGCGCAGTACAGCCTGGGCCTGATGACCGAGCTCGGAACCGGAACAAAGAAGGACCTGAAGGAGGCCATCAGGTGGTACCGCAAGTCCGCCGCCCAGGGGTATCAGAGCGCTATAGACAGGCTTAAGGAGCTGAACGTTAAACAGTAAAAGGGCAGGAAGGCTAATCCCCTCCGGCCCAGTCCTCTGCCTAAGAAATACTGCCGCCGGCTATGGCACCGGAACCAGGGGCCTCTTTGGGGACGGCAGCTCACTGCCGCCATCATCGTCCCGGGGCTTTCGTCTCAGCAGTGCAATCAGGAGGACGGCAGGCTTGGTAACCCTTGTCGCGGGGCTCGCGATGTCTATGGCGGCCCAGACGCCGGTGATTACCCATCCTATAGGTCCCGCCAGCACGGAAAGAGAGCGGGTTATGCCGGTATTGGCCGCGAGGGAGAGCCCGGTTCCGAACAGCGTTTTCCACAGCTGGTTCGCCGCCAGCAGCGCGAGCTGATAGGACGCGGCTCCTCCTGCCCTGAATATTCCCTGGAGGGCGATGAGGATTCCAGGGGTGATGGCAGACGTGTCCTTCAGGTTCAGCTGCCGGCGTAGCTCCTCCTTCTCCTCCGCTGACATCTGCCCAACCCTGTCCCCTATCAGCTTCATGAACATGGTTTCCTCAATCTCTTCCGTCGCGGCGTCCTTGCTGTACTCCAGCTTTATGCTGTCGCACACGTCGCAGAGTATTTCCCGGTAGAGGACTCCCCTGCCGCCACGGAGGATAGTCGCCAGGGTATTGGCGCCGAAGCACTGCAGCTCGCCTGCGATATCCTGCCAGTACTTATGATGATTGGGACAGTTGTCCTTGTACGACTGCCGCTGGGACAGCTCCTCGGATATTCTCTTGGTTCCGTCCTTGTCGTAGATGAGCAGGTGGACCAGGTCTTCCAGGTCCTCGGATTTAAGCCTGCCCAGAAACTCGAGATCAGGATCGTACGTGTACATGAAAAGTGTCTCCTGAATTGGATTATGGCTTTAGTCTACCCCCTCTTTTTACTTCAAAAATGTGAGCTATGGCACATAAGACTATTATTTACGGCATGATATGTCTCTTATACAGTCATAAAGCACCGTATAAATCCGGGACATCCGGAAAAAGCAGGAGCACACTCATCAGGAAGCGGGAGCGGCCTTCAGGAGCCTGCAGGAATGCCCTCTCATAACCTGCGGCCCATTGGCACCGGGCACTGTGAAGATGACACTCCGAACAGGCTCATGGAGCAGAGAGAGTAACAAGGAAAAGGCCGGAAGGCGCATGCCCACCGGCCTTTATCCCTGCATAAAAATCCTGATGTGGATAACTAGAACGTTAAGATCGGCAGGTTTTCACCGCCATTTTTAGAGCCGTCGTCACCAGAATTAAATTTGCGTCTCAGCAGGGCGATTTGAATAACACCGGGAACCGTAACTCTTGTAGCAGGTCCCGCGATGTCTACAACAGTCCAGATGGCAGTTATGGCCCATCCAATAGGACCGGTCAGAACAGACAGAGCACGAGTTATAGTGGCATTGGTCGCGAAAGAAAGCCCGGCACCGAAAAGCGCTTTCCACACCGCATTGGCAATAATCAGAGCAAGCTGATAGGATGCAAAGCCACCTGCCCCGAATGCAGCCTGACACGCAGCCAACAGCATCTGAGGAGTGACGGAAGAGATATTTGTAAAGCCTAAATCGCGGGCAAGCTTATTTATCTCATCCTGAGACATGTTTTCGAAGCTTTTCTCAAGTATTTTCATGAACAGGCAGTCTTCAATCCGCTCTGTGCTGGAATTCTTGTTGAAATTTACCTTCATTTCATTGCATACATCACAGAGAATTTCCTTGTAGAGGACGCCCTTGCCGCCCCTGAAAATGGTTACAAGCGTATTTGCGCCATAACACTGGAGCTCACCGGCTATATCCTCCCAGTACTGATGATGATCCGGACTGTAACGTTTATAGGAATCCCGGTAGGACAGCTCTTCGGTTAGTCTTTCTATCCCGTCTTTATCGTAGATCAGCAGATGAACCAAATCATTCAAATCCTCTGACTTGACCTTGCCCAAAAATTCAAGATCATCGTCGTCCCTGTACATAATCAAATGCCTCCCGAATAAGATTATGCTCACAGCTTATCAGGCCCCACAAAAAAAATGTGATGCATATCACAGAAAATCCCATTCAAAGACATAAATTTTCAGAAAATCGGTCAAAATCGCATCAAAGAGACCACCCGGATGACCGGTGCAGCACCCGAGGCTGCGGGATGCAGATACCCATCCGTCATCCCCGGCCTCACCTGATTACTGACATAATCCGAGAAGCACAGACAGAGGCGGCTCATGAGGACTTTCAGCTATTCAGCGCTCAGGGAGAAACGCTGGTATCCGGAAATGGAGAGTCTTGCGGGCTCAGTCTCAGCCGCTGCCCGGAGAACTGAGCCGCTCCTGCAGGAGAAAGGAGATGATCTGCAGGCTCTCGCCAGGGCCGCAAGGCTTAAAAACATTACCGCCTCGAACGCCATCGAGGGCATTACCGCCCCTGATTCACGCATCAGCCTCCTCTGTGATGGCAAGGATGATCCGCAGAGCACTGCCGAGCAGCAGATCGCGGGATATGCAGATGCTCATGACGTCATACTCGAAAGCTTTGACGCCATCCCACTGACTCCCAACTACATTCTGCAGCTCCACAAAATCCTCTACGGCCGCACCGGAGCAACGTGGGCAGGGAAGACCAAAAGCGTGCAGAACTACATCAGCGCCACCTATCCTGACGGGCACACCGAGACACTCTTTACGCCGCCGTCGCCCTTCGAGACGCCGGAGGCGCTATCGAACCTCTGCGATGAGTTCAGACGCGCTGCCGGAGCAGGTGAGACTGATTTCCTCATTGCGATGCCCGTCTTCATCCACGACTTCCTCTGCATCCATCCCTTCAATGACGGGAACGGGCGCATGAGCCGCCTCATCACCATGCTCCTGCTCCTCAGAAACGGCTTTTCCGTTGGCCGGTACATTCCGATCGAGGAGAGGATCCTGAAAGACGGGGAGCTTTACTACAATGCGCTCTCGGCATCAGAGAAAGGCTGGCACGAGGGTGAGGAGGATCCGGAGCCCTTCGTCAGGTACCTTCTCGGGACAATCCTTGCGGCATACAAAGATCTTGAGGAGAGGCTCCCGCAAGCAGCACAGACGCAAGAGCTTTGAGGCGCCTGACGTTCTGCCGCTATAAAGATATGCCCTGCAGCAGTCCGGCTTCATACATATTGCGGAAAATCCTGTCAGGGTAGAGCCGGAGATACGGCCTGAGATCATCAAATGAAAGGCCGCAAAGACGCATATACGAGAGGAGTTTCTCAGAAAGCGAAGCTCCGCTGAGCTCCGAGATCACATCCGCCTCATTCAGAAAATCGAGAAGCTGCAGCGCCCTGGCATTGGAATCATTAACTTCGGCGCGCGGCTTTCTGAGGATTATCTTAGTGAGTCCAAGCTTTGCCGTCCTGTATTCAGTCGTTGCCCTGTTGCTTGCAAGCTCGTAGGCCATTGGAACCTGTGCAGTCACGCCAATCCGGCTGGCGAAGCAGACTCCTGTCAGATAGCCGCAGGCCTTTCCCCCGTCCCGCAGGTATTTGCGCTCAAGGATCCTTGCAATTGACGGAGCCGAGCCTGATCTGAACGGACCAGGCGCCGGCAGATAGTAGATGCCGGTGTCAAAGCGCTTAAGCCTGCCGCTTTCCACAAGTCGGCTGATCTGCTGGCGGATGCGGTTCATCGGCACTCCATCAATATGCAGGTCCGAAACCAGAATCGGCTCGTTAAGGGCATAGTTCTGCTTCAGGTAATCGTAAAGCATTCGGTCCCATCCGGTGTAACAAAACAGAAATATATATTTTCTGATTTATTATATCTGCCTGCAGGCATCATATTCAGGCGGCTGCCAAGCCTGAATTACGGCTGTCAGTCTTTGCCTGCAGAGCGGTTCGCAGGAACATAGGATGAAGCGCCTGCCGCAGAGACTGAACTTTCCCTCGTGGCTTTTCCCTTAAAACAGGGCCGAATTTAAGCGAAACCTGCAAAAGTAAGCGCAAAATAAGGAAAAAATTACGGAGCAGGCCCTGCCCGCCCCTCTGCCAGGCAGCTTTTTAGGATCAGCCGGCAGTGATTTCCTTTGCCAGCACGATCTTCTGAAGAGGAATGGAGAAGACCATGGCGAACCTGCGGAGCGGCTTGACCGGAATATAGCTGCCATAATCATGAGCCAGGATCTGCGATTCTGCCTCACTGAGCTTCTTTTCTGCTGATTCGCCTTCCCGGACGCACTTCATTTCGATAATTATCCGGCGATCCATAAATTCAAAAGTAAGATCAGCCCGACCGCCTTTCTCAGGGACCTCTGTTCTGACATCGTAGCCGGAACCAAGGCAGTAAAGCGCCGGAGTGTCGCATGCCGCGTACTCGTTCACGATTCTGTTGCTGCTGTTCAGAACTTTGTAAACGCTGTTGAAGAGTACCGTAAGCTCATCAGCTGAAAAATCCTTTTTATGCAAAGCCTGGCAGGCATCTTCAAGACTGTCGGTCAGCTCATCAGGTATGCCGCTTTCATCCCGGATCCTGTTGCTCAGGAGATAAGCCCAGGCATGGCGCAGCTCCAGATTCGGCAGTCCTACGCGGACCCGTCTGTCAGTGACCTTTTTGATAGTGAAATACCCGCACTGGGTCAGAACGGCAGCACGGTTTGAAGGGCTGTTCAGATCGGTGTTCATCACGAAGCTGTCCCAGTCAATGGAACGCGTGTTGCAGTCCTCGGCGGTCACTCCGCCAATGAATCTGACAAAATTGTTGAGTAGGGAGCTGACCCCGCTGTCCTGAAACCAGTAGTCAGAGAACTCATGATAGCCATCAGGCGACAGAAACTGCAGTACTGACCAGGGCTGGTAAACATGTGCTGACGCCTTCTTGTCGAAACAGTACCCGTCGTAATGCCTTCTGAGCTCATCCATAACCTGTTCAATCTGTGAGTCAGTCACCTCATCGCAGCTTATTTTGAATATTGACGCGGCAGCGGCTCTCAGGTGCTCTCCGAAATAATGCCTGATCTCATCTTCTGTGTATCCCAGAAGACTGCCGTATAAGGGGTTAAGGCTCAGGTCCTGAATGCTTGAGCCGGCACTGAACAGCGCGACCTTATTGAAGCGCGAGACCCCGGTGACAAAGACAAAGCGTAAATTTCCCTCATTTGCCTTTATGGCGGCGTAGAATCCGCGGATCTTATATCTGATCCCCTCGAAAACAGTCTTGTTCTGCAGATTGAGATTTAAGGGAGAATCGTATTCATCAATCAGCAAAACAAGAGAATTGAGCTCCATTGCACTGAAAGCCCGGGCTGCCATCATCGCAAGATCACTGCATTTGCTGCAGGATTCTATTATCTGCGGGGGAAAGCAGAGTCTTCTGAGCTCTCCCATAAACAATTCTCTGGACTTTGCATCAAATTCATCTGCTGTCCTGCAGCTGATGTACGAGAAATCAAGGTGCATGACCTTGTACTTCACATCAGTCCAGAGCTTCTCGATCGCAAGGCCTTTGAACATTTCCGTGCCGCGCGAGAAGAGGCTTTCCAGTGTTGATACCAGAAGGCTCTTGCCGAATCTCCGCGGACGGGAGATAAAGCACTGGTCATTGTTTTCAATCATCCGGAAGATGATGGCAGTCTTGTCGACATAGACCATATCTCCGGCTCTGACTGCGTCAAATGACTGTTTGCCTATAGGTAATTTTTTCATCATGCGCCCAGCCTTTAAAGAATTACCGGACAGCAGTGTAACATTTGTCTTTGCCTGCCGCCGGATAGTAAGCACTAGAGCTGCTGTACCTGTCAAGGCCAGCACAATCACCGCCCGCTACCGGAAATCTCCTCCTGACAGGCGTTATTCCCTTAGATGGTGAGATTTTTCCCTTAAAAAAGGGTCAAAAGTAAGCGAAACCTGCAAAAATAAGGGCAGATTAAGGGAAAACGGCGGAGCAGGACCTGCCCGACCATGTACCAGGCAGCCTCTGAGGATCAGCCGGCAGTGATTTCCTTTGCCAGCACAATCTTCTGAAGAGGGACAGAGAAAACCATGGCAAACCTGCGGAGCGGCTTGACCGGAATATAGCTGCCATAATCATGAGCCAAAACCTGCGATTCTGCCTCCCTGAGCTTCGTCTCTGCCGATTCGCCTTCCCGGACGCACTTCATTTCGATAATTATCCGGCGATCCATAAATTCAAAAGTAAGATCGGCCCGCCCGCCTTTCTCAGGGACCTCGGTTCTGACGTCGTAGCCGGAGCCAAGACAGTAAAGCGCCGGAGTGTCGCATGCCGCATACTCGTTTCCGATTTTGTTGCTGCTGTTCAGGACTTTGTAAATGCTGTTGAAGAGCACTGTAAGCTCATCTGCCGAAAAATCTTTTTTGTGCAGAGCCGCACTGGCATCTTCCAGACTGTCAGTCAGTTCATGAGATATGCCGCTCTCATCCCGGATCCTGTTGCTCAGGAGATAGGCCCAGGCATGGCGCAGCTCCAGATTCGGCAGTCCGACGCGGACCTGTCTGTCAGCGACTTTCTTGATAGTGAAATATCCGCACTGTGTCAGAACAGCAGCCCGGTTTGACGGACTGTTCAGATCAGTGTTCATCACGAAGCTGTTCCAGTCAATGGAATGAGTGCCGCAGTCACCTTCGGTTACTCCGCCGGTGAATCTGACATAATTATCGGGGAGAGAGCTCATTCCGCTATCCTGAAACCAGTAGTCAGAGAACTCGTGATTGCCGGCAGGGGACAGGAACTGCAGCACTGACCATGGCTGATAGACATGGACAGATGCTTTTTGGTCGAAACAGTAGCCGTCGTAATGTCTCCTGAGCTCATCCATTACAAGGCCCAGCTGCGTGTCAGTCACTTCGTCACAGCCTGTTTTGAATATTGCCGCTGCCGCGGCTCTCAGGTGCTCTCCGAAATAATGCCGGATCTCATCTTCTGTGTATCCCAGCAGGCTGCCGTAGAGAGGGTTGAGGCTCAGGTCACTGATGCCGGGGCCGTCACCGAATACGGCAGTCCTGTCGAAACGGGATACTCCGGTAACGAAAATGAAGCGAAACCTGCCGCTGTTTTCCTTGACCGATGAGTAGAAATCGAAAACTGCCTTGCGGATCCCGCTGAAAACCTCCGGATTGCCGAGACTCTCATTCAGCGGACTGTCGTACTCATCCACGAGAAGGACCATGGAGCTGTTCTCTGCCATAAGGCAGATCCTGTTCATGAGGATCTTGATGGTCCTGTATTCAGCCGCGGTCTCCTGCCAGTCCAGAACGCCTGCTTTTTTGGCGATATCAAGAAATTTCTCGACAGCATCTTTCTGAAAGCTTTCCACGCTGCCGCATTCAAGGCCGGAGAAGTCAAAATGCATGACGCGGTAGGTTCTTTCAGTCCAGAGCTTCTCAATGGCAAGACCCTTGAACATTTCCGTGCCGCGGGAGAAGAGGCTTTCCAGTGTTGACACCAGGAGACTCTTGCCGAATCTCCGCGGGCGCGAGATGAAGCACTGGTCAAGGTTCTCAATCATCCGGAAGATGATGTCTGTCTTGTCGACATAGACCATACCGCCGGCCCTGAGCGCATCAAATGACTGTTTGCCTATAGGTAGTTTTTTCATCACGCGCTCAGCCTTTAAGGATTTTCCTGATAAGAGTGCAGCATCTGTTTTTGTCTGCAGCCGGGGACAAGGCACCAGAGCCGCTATACCTCAAGACCTGGCTCAGTCACCGCACACTCGCTGAGATTTCCTCCCGGACAGGCGGTTTTCCCTCAGATCCGGGAAGTTTCCCTTAAAAACCGGTCAGAAATAAGCGAAACCCGCAAAAGCAAGCGCAAATTAAGGGGAAAATTACGTGGGAGGCCCAGCCCGCCCCGGGGCGGGCGGGCTCAGGGGTCAGCCGAGATCCTCAGGATCGATGTTCACCCCGATCATGGACTTGAGCTTCTCGAGCGCGCCCTTCTCAAGCTGCCTTACCCTCTCCGCGGACACGCCGAAGTGCTCGGCGAGCTCCTGGAGGGTCGCCTTGTTCTCGTCGAACCAGCGCCTCTGTATGATGTACCTGCTCCGCTCGTCGAGCTTCCCGAGCGCCTTCTCAAGGCTCGAGAGCGCGAAGCGGTTCTCGCTCGCGTCCTCGATGTTCCTCGCGAAGTCCGATGACTTGTCCTCGAGGTAGAGCGCGGGCACGTTCTGCGGCGTGTCGTCGTCAGCCGAGGGATCGTCATAGCCGTCGAAGGCGACGTCGCTTCCGATCATGCGCTGCTCCATCTCCTCGACGTCCTTGGGGGAGACGTTGAGCTCGCGCGCGACCATGGCGATCTCGTCAGGCGTGAACCAGGTGAGGCTCTTCTTGTACTTCCTGAGGTTGAAGAACAGCTTCCTCTGCGACTTGGTGGTCGCGACCTTCACCATGCGCCAGTTCTTGATGACGTACTCATGGATGCAGGACTTGATCCAGTGGACGGCGAAGGAGACGAGGCGCACGCCCATCCCCGGATCAAAGCGCTTCACCGCCTGCATGAGGCCGATGTTCCCCTCCTGTATGAGGTCAGCGAGAGGGAGCCCGTAGCCCATATAGCTCCTCGCGATATGGACGACGAAGCGGAGCTGCGAGACGACGAGCTTCT
Organism: uncultured Pseudomonadota bacterium; assembly: GCA_900317945.1. Classification (GTDB taxonomy): domain Bacteria; phylum Pseudomonadota; class Gammaproteobacteria; order Enterobacterales; family Succinivibrionaceae; genus UBA2810. The sequence continues at coordinate 4,212 of ONIT01000073.1, read as the reverse complement.
GCGCTGACTCGACGTTGCCGGTCTTCTGGAAGTCCTCGGCCAAAGCCTTCTCCTCCTCCGCGGAGAGGATGGGGATGCTGTTGACTGCCCTTATGTAGGCGTCAAGGCTCGTCTGCCTTACGGGCGGCAGTGACCGGCGTCCGGCCACCACCAGGCTGGTATGATTTGCGCTGCTTTCGCTTTCCACCTGAGAAACTACTCCGGCTCAACGCTGCGGCTTACATAGCCAAGGGCCGTGCGTGCCGCGATCATGCTGAGCACAATGCTGAAGAGAATCATGAGGCCCGCGGCGCTCACCGGGAGGAACGCGAGGTCGAAGCCGTTCGGCGTGTACTGCTTCGCGAGATCCTGCACTGAGGAGTCGAAGCAGACCATGAACACCTCGTTCACCCACCAGGCGGCAAGACCTCCTAAAAGCCCGTACCAGAAGCTGGTGTACATGAAGGGCTCGTAGATGAAGCGGTCAGTCGCCCCAAGGAGCTTCTCGACCACGATCTCGTCGCGGCGGTCCATCAGGTCAATCCTCACGGTGTTCGCGACGGTGAGGATGAACCCCAGGACCAGCATGACGCCGAGCCCGAAGGTGAGCGTGCGGAGCATGTCCGCGAGGGCGTTGAGCTTCTTGATCCAGTCGACATCAATCTTGCCCTGCTCCACGAGCTGGTTTTTGAGGAGCTCCTGGAGGAGCGCCTTCGCCTTCTCCGCCGAGTGCGATACCGTCTCGTCGGGAATGATCTCGACTACCGCGGGAAGCGGGTTCTCCGCGAGGTAGACAATGGGCTCGGTGAAGCCGGTGGTCTTCGAGAACTCCACGAGTGCCTCGTCGCTCGAGATATAGCGCGCGCTCTTGATGCCCTCGCGCTTCTTCATGCTCTCGGCGAGCGCCCTGCCGCGGTCCTCAGTAACCGTCCTCTTGAGGTAGAGGGAGATCCTTGAGTCCTCATGGAGCCCGTCGGTTACGCTCGTCGCGTTCGAGTAGAGGAGGTAAAGGGTTACCGGGACGGCGAGCGAGACCGCTATCACTGCGATGGTGAGGGCGGTCCTTATCGGTGTCCTCCACATCATGGCGAACGATGACTTCAGCATCTCGAGGGGACGCCCGAACAGGCGGTAGAGGAAAGTTCCGGTGCCGCCGCTTCTCCTTGCCATTCTCATGACGCGCTCCCTCCTGCCTGCGCCGCCTGCGGGGCAGCGGCCGGGATATCCTGTATGAGCCTGCCGCTCTCAAGCACCAGCTGCCTTCTGGGGCAGGCGCTCACGAGCGTGTTGTCGTGGGTCGCGATGATTACCGTAACCCCGGAGCGGTTGAAGCGGAGGAAGAGCTTCAGGATCTCAAGGGAGAGATCGTGATCGAGGTTGCCGGTCGGCTCATCCGCGAGGATGATGCGGGGGCGGTTCACCACCGCCCTCGCGATGCCGACGCGCTGCTGCTCGCCGCCCGAGAGCTGCAGGGGGTAGTAGTTCCTCTTCTCAAGGAGCCCCACGAGATCCAGGGAGGCCATCGCCCTCTTCTGCACCTCCTCAGGGGGCCTGCCGCAGATTACAAGCGGCAGGGCCACATTGTCATAGACCGTGCGGCTGTTGATGAGGCGGTAGTCCTGGAAAATCATGCCGATGCGGCGGCGGTAGAGCTGCATGCCGCGCTCGGAGAGCCCTCCGAGGCTGATGTCGTCAACCATGATGCGGCCCATGCTGGGGCGCTCCACGAGGTTGATGAGCTTTAAGAGCGAGCTCTTGCCCGCTCCCGAGCGGCCACGGAGATAGACCATCTCCCCGTCCTCAAGGCGGAACGAGATGTTCTGCAGCGCCTGCTGACCGGTATAGTAGCTCTTGCTTACTTCCTCGAAGAGTATCACTTGTTGCCACCGTCAAAGAGCGCGTCGATAAACTCTCCGGCATTGAACTCGCGGAGATCGCTGATGCCCTCGCCCACGCCGATGTAGCGGACCGGGATCCTGAACTCGTCGGCGATGGAGAAGATCACGCCGCCCTTCGCGGTGCCGTCGAGCTTCGTGAGGCAGATGCCGGTTACGGGCACGGTGCCGTTGAACTGCCTGACCTGGCTGATGGCGTTCTGCCCGATGCCGGCGTCAAGGGTGAGCAGGACCTCATGCGGCGCGTCAGGATCGTGCTTCTTCAGGACCTTCACGATCTTGGCGAGCTCCCTCATCAGGTTCTCCTTGTTCTGCAGGCGTCCGGCGGTGTCGGCGATAAGGACGTCGGCGCCGGAGGCCTTGGCGGCGGAGTAGGCGTCGAAGATGACTGACGCGGAGTCAGCGCCCGTGGCCTGCGCGACGACGCGCACGTCGTTCCTCACGCCCCAGACATTGAGCTGCTCGACAGCGGCGGCGCGGAAGGTGTCGCCCGCGGCGAGGACGACCTCCATGCCCTTATTCTTGAAGGCGGAGGCCATCTTGCCGATGGTGGTGGTCTTCCCGGCGCCGTTCACGCCGACCATGAGGATGACGAAGGGCTTCCTGTCCTGGACGATGAGCGGGCTGCTGACCGGGCGGAGGATTTCAAGGAGCTCGGACTTCACGAGCTCGGTGAGAGCGTCGGCGTCACGGAGATCCTTAAGCTTTGCCTTGTCCTTCACCCTCTCAAGGATCTTCTCGGCGGTGTTGTAGCTGATGTCGGCCATGACGAGCCTTTCCTCAAGGTCAGTGTAGAGCTCCTCGTCGATCTTCCTGCCCCTGAAGAGCGCGGAGAGGCCGTAGCCGATGCTCTTTCCGGAGCTGGAGAGGCCGCTTACGAGGCGCCTGAAGAGCCCGAACCTGCTCTGCGGCTCCTCGGGCTCATCCTTCTTCGCGGACTTTTCAGGCTCTGCCTCGGCGGGCTCTCCCTGATCTTTTTTTCCCTCCAAACTCCTCAGCAGATTTTCAATGGTTACGGCTGCCTCGGCGGGCTCTCCCTGATCTTTTTTTCCCGGCTCTGCCCCGGCTGCCGGCGCCTCAGGGGTGCCTGCGGTCTGGCTTACGGATTCGGCTTTCTCAGGCTCCTGCTCTGCGGGAGCCGCCTGATCTTTTTTTTCCGGCTCTGCCTCTGCTGCCGGGGCGGGAGCCTTCTTCGCCGCGCTCTTCCTGGCGGCCGGCTTCTTCTCCTCAGACTTGCTCTCGGCAGCCTTCTTTGCAGGAGCCTTAGCGGACTCCGCCTTCTCATCAGGCTCTGCTGCGGGAGCTGCGGCCTCAGCCTCAGGCTTCCTGGGCTCTGAGGCCTTCTTTGAAGCGGTCTTCTTCGCCGCGGGCTTCTTTGCGGCGGATGATTTCTTTGCGGTGCCCTTCGCGGATGCGGCAGTCTTCTCACCAGCAGGCTTCTTTGCGGCCGGTGCCTTCTTCTTTGCGGAGGAGGCCTTCTTTGCCGTGCTCCTGGCCTTCGCGGGCTTTTCAGGGGAGCCGCGGGAGCAGCCTCGGCCTTTTCAGCAGGAGCAGGCTCGGCGGCGGGCTCCTCGGCCTCAACCTTAACAGCCTCAGGCGCGGGCTCCTCGGTCTCGCCCCTGACGGTCTCTGCCTCTTCCTTTGCCTCAGGCGCGGAGGGCTTCTCCGGCTCTGCGGCAGGCTCTGCCTCAGCGGGAGCGCCTTCTGACTCGCGTATAGAGTCGTCAATCAGCCTCGAGGACTTTTTCGGGGAGGCCTCGGGAGCGCTCTCTGCATTCCCTGCAGGCTTCTTCTCCTCAGCGGAAGCAGCGGCAGCCTCTGGCTTTGCCTCGGCTGCGGCAGCAGCGGCGCCCTCAGCGCTGCCGGAAGCGGCAGACCCGGCTGCCTCCGCCTGAGCCTTTCCCTCTTCACTGTCCTTGCTTTCAGCAGTGTCAGTTCCGCCTGATTTCTTCTTGAAAAGATTCGTAATCTTTGAAAAGAGACCCATGATAAAAACCTCTCAGTCCGACTGATACGAGGATTATACAACAAGACGGCGGACCGAATGCCGCCGCCCTCATGATGACATAAAATAACAGGTTTGAATCAGCCGGCCTTCCTGATGACGAGTGAGGTGTTCACTCCGCCGAAGGCGAAGTTGTTGACCATGATGTACTCGGCGTCAATTTCGCGTCCGCTGCCCGTGATGTAGTCGAGATCCCCGCAGCGTGAATCAGGCTCCGTGAGGTTGAGGTTCGGGGCGAACCAGCCCTCCCTCTGCATCAGGATGCTGTAGATCGTCTCGAGAGCCCCGGCGGCGCCCAGGGTGTGTCCCATGTAGCACTTGAAGGCGGAGAAC
>ONIT01000019.1 GCA_900317945.1 uncultured Pseudomonadota bacterium | reverse complement strand
AAGAGCGGATGCTCATAAGCGTAGTCGGGGTAGTACTGGCCGGCGTTGTCCTCACAGATAATCGAATACGCGGCCAGGTCCAGAAACAGACCACTGTCCTTTCCGATGATCCGCTCCGCCATTTCATCAAGGTGATATTCCGAGATAATCTTTTTAAGGACAAAATAGGTACCAACCTTGAGATATTCGCAGCGCGGCGCTGCAGGCAAAATGCTCTCAAGATTCGTTTCCTCAGGAAAGTAACGGAAATAATTCTGATTAGGAAACATCATCCCCTTCTCCCCAGGAACTCCCTTGCCGATGGTTGTGTTTTTGGGAACAGTGTACTTCTTTTCTTTGTTGTAGACCCTGTCATACGCATAGTAGACGTAGGAAACTCCCTTAATCTTTTTGACCGAAACTCCATTCTTGTCGCTGGGGATTTTTACTTTCTGATTGAGATACATGGGCTTCACCTACGAGTGTTAATTAACACTCGTAATGATAGCACAGACAAGGTGGACGGTCAACCAAAATGACCGTTTTTTTTCTTTTAATTCAATGAGTTAAGCAACTAGAGAGGTAAGGAATTAATGTCGTGCGTTAATAGGAGTGGAAGTTCAGATACATATAGCTTATCACGCCCTCCGCGACCGGCACTCCCTGCTCTGCGGCAGCAAGAAACCATTTTGCGGCCTCCGCGGCCTCCGCCTCATCCTGCGCGATATACGGTCCTTTCCAGTACATCAGCGCGAGACTCACCTGCGCGACGGGAAGTCCCTTCTCCGCGGCCTTCCTCAGCCAGGCAGCTGCCATGACTTCATCCTTCGCAACGCCTCTTCCGTCACGGTACATCTGCCCGAGGCAGAGCTCAGCATCGGCATAGCCCTGCTCCGCTGCTTTCCGGAACCACCTGACGGCCTCCTCACAGTCAGCAGTGACCCCGTCGCCGCTGCGGTACCGGTGCCCCATGGCGTACTCCGCGGGAGCATAGCCCTGTTCCGCGGCCTTCAGGTACCACTTTACTGCCTCAGCGCTATCCTTCTTCACTCCCCTTCCGAGAGCGTACATATCTCCGACTGCGGCCTCCGCTTGGGCAAGCCCCTGCTCCGCGGCCTTCATGTACCAGGAGAGCGCCACGGCGTAATCCTGCCTCACGCCGCTTCCGCAACTGTACATCGCCCCGAGGCAGAGCTCAGCATCGGCATAGCCCTGCTCCGCTGCTTTCCGGAACCACCTGACGGCCTCCTCACAGTCAGGAGTGCCCCAGTTGCCGGTGAGGTACCAGTGCCCCATGACGACCTCTGCGTGGGCATAGCCCTTCTCCGCGGCCCTCATGTACCACTTTATTGCCTCCGCGTCATCCTTCTTCACTCCACTTCCGAGAGCGTACATGCTGCCGACTGCGTCCTCCGCCTGGGGAAGCCCCTGCTCCGCGGCCTTCATGTACCAGGAGAGCGCCGCGGCGTAATCCTGCCTCACGCCGCTTCCGCAACGGTACATCTCCCCGAGGCAGTACTCAGCGTCAGTGCTGCCATGCTCAGCGGCTTTCCGGAACCACCTGACAGCCTCCGCACAGTCAGCAGTGACCCCGTCGCCGGTAAGATACCGTTGCCCCATGACGCACTCTGCTTGAGCATAGCCCTTCTCCGCGGCCCTCATGTACCACTTTACTGCCTCCGCGGCATCCCTCTTCACTCCCCATCCGAGAGCGTACATGATGCCGACTGCGGTCTCCGCCTGGGGAAGCCCCTGCTCCGCGGCCTTCATGTACCAGCCGAACGCGGCGCTGTAATCCTGCGGTACCCCCTTTCCGTTGAGATACAGGAAGCCCAGGTTGCAATTAGCCAGCGCATCGCCGAGATCAGAGGCCCTCCTGAACCATTCTGCGCCCTCTGCATAATCCTGGGCAGTGCCCTCTCCCTGGCAGTACATTGCGCCAAGGTAGAAGCAGGCCCCTGCGCTGCCTTTGTCGGCAGCCTTACGTAAAAACCCTGCGGCCCTCACATAATCCTGGGGCACGCCGTTCCCATAGCAGTATTTTCTCCCGAGCTCGAAATCCCTCTCAGCATCACCGCTGCTGCTGCGCCTGTCCTGCCAGCTGACGGTAAATACGGGGTTCGACATCTCACCGCTGCCCGGGAGCTGAATTCCCATGTACGAAGGCAGCTCCGGAACTTTTCTGTTCTGCATGCTCTCTTTCTCCTCTCTCATTTCTCAATGGCAGGGACGCCCGGCTCCCCCGTGCCTTCTGCTTTCATAAGCTGCGGGATCATGCCTGGGCGTCCATGCCGCTCTTCTGGCTTGCGGAAGGAGTATGCGCCGGCCGCCGCATAACGAAAATGACACAGATCAAAAAACTGCGCCAGGGAACGCCCTGGATGGCGGTATGTGTCATTGGAAGGTAAAAATCAGGCCTCGCCGGCGGCTTTCCCGGGCTTTGTTACGATGGCAGGGAGCACCCGGCAGCGGTCATCACCGAACCGGACTGGAACTCCGGTGAGGAAGGAGGAGACTTTCATGGCCCCTCCTGAAAGGTACTGAAACATGTTACGCCGGCCTCTGCAGGATGCTCTCTAGAAGCCGGCCGCAGACGCATCCTGAGATCAGGTCAGGACTTCTCGTTCTCCGCTCCGCCGCTGATTCCGCTTATAAATGACACTGCCGGCGGAAATCCCCGCGCCGCGGCCTTCATCATCCAGCCGAGCCCTTCCCTGACATCCTTGCTGACTCCGTCTCCCTTCATGCAGCTCATGCCGAGGTTGTACTGCGAGGCAGGCTCCCCGTGCTCCGCTGCTTTCCTGAGCCATCTCACCGCCTCCCGGGGATCCTTCCTGACGCCGGTCCCTGAACGGTACATATAGCCTATCATGCTCTCCGCATCGGCATACTCCTGCTCAGCGGCCTTCAGCGCCCATTTCAGGGCCTCACTGTAATCCTGCGGCACGCCAAGGCCCCTGTAGCTCATCACCGCAAGGCTGTACTGCGCGTACGCGACCCCCTGCTCCGCGGCGGTCCGGAGCCATCTGTCAGCCTCCGCGGGATCATGCCCCGGCCAGTCCTGGCTGCCGTAGAGCGAGGAGAGATTGAGCGCTGCCTTCGCGTAGCCATGGCTGTTTGCCTTCCGGAACAGCTCAGCTGCCTTGGCAAAATCCTGGCTGACGCCCTCTCCGCCCATGTACATGCAGCCGAGGCTGTTCTCGGCAAGCGCGTAGCCTTCCGCGGCAGCCTTCCTGAACCAGGCAAGCGCCTCGCTGTAATCCTGCTTCACGCCGTTCCCGGTATACAGGAGCTCGCCGAGGTTGTGCTCGGCAGGCACGTAGCCCTGCTCGGCCGATTTCCGGAACCACCTCACGGCCTCCTTCATGTCATACGGGACGCCGAGCCCCAGGGAGTACATGTCGCCGAGGCAGTACTGCGCCTCGTCATGCCCCTGCTCGGCGGCCTTCCTGAACCACTCCGCGGCCTTTTCATGATCCTCAGGTACGCCGTGCCCGAAGCGGTACAGCTCCCCGAGCGCGTGCTCGGCGGGCGCCCAGCCCTTCTCCGCGGCCTTACTGAACCAGGAAAACGACTCAGCGTAATCCTGGCTCACTCCGCTTCCGTCACGGTACATCTCCCCTAGGCAGTGCTCCGCGTCAGTGCTGCCATGCTCCGCGGCCTTCCTGAACCACCTCACGGACTCCGCGTAATCAGCGGTGACGCCATGCCCGGTGCGGTACCTGTGGCCCATGACGGCCTCCGCGGGAGCGTAGCCCTTTGCCGCGGCCTTCAGGTACCACTTTACGGACTCCGCGTAATCCTGCCTCACCCCGAGTCCGAGGGCGTACATGCCGCCTGCTGCGGCCTCTGCCTGCGGAAGGCCCTGCTCCGCGGCCTTCAGGTACCAGCCGAGCGCCGCCTTCTCATCCTTCTTTACGCCCTGTCCGGTGAGGTACAGGTATCCGAGGCTGCTCTGCGCCATAGCGTCTCCGAGATCGGCGGCCTTCCCGAACCATCTGGCGGCCTCCTCCGGATCCTCCCTCACGCCGAGCCCGGCACTGTACATGCCGCCGAGGTAGCAGCAGGCCCTGGCGCTGCCCAGATCCGCAGCCTTCCTGAACCACTCCGCGGCCCTCTCGTAATCCTGGAGCGCGCCACTGCCGTCAAAGCACTTCTCGCCCTTCGCGAGGCTCTCAGCCGCGTCACCGCTCCCGGCGCCCTCCTTCCTCATCTCCCACTTCACGGTAAAGACGGGATGGCGCATCTCATCGGAGCCCGGGAACAGGATGCCCGCAAAAGAGGGCTTTTCCGAAAAGCTGCTGTCATTCATGGTTTTCTCTCCTCTCTCAGAAATTATGGAAGGAACCGCCGGGCCTCCCCCTGACTTCATGCTGCATGAAGAGGGAGCATGCCGGAGCGGACGCTTTTGAGCTTGCAGGAGGAGTATGCGCCGGCCTCCGCATCCTGAACATGATGCAGATCAAAAACCGGCGCCAGGGAACGCCCTAAAGGGCAGTATGTGTCATAGAGATGTGAAATCAGGCCTCGTCGGCGACCTTCTCGAGCTTCGTTACTATGGCAAGGAGGACACGGCAGCGGTCATCGTCGAACTGGATCTTGATCTGCACGCGCTTCCCCTCGCCCACGAAGCCGACCACGGTGCCCATGCCGAACTTCTGGTGCCTGACGCGGTTACCCGGGCGGAGCGCCGTGACCTTTTTGAGGTTCTCGAGGAAGAGGTTGCTCTCGGTGTGGAGCGTTACCCCGGTCTTCGGCCTGTCCGGGGGAACGAGCCCGCTTCCCACCGATCTTGAGAGCACGCCGCCGCGCTCGGTGCGCATGATCCTGATGCATGAGGGGTCGATTTCCCGGATGAACATGCTGGGCTCGCCGCTCTGCTGCATGCCGCCGTAAAGGGAGCGCCTCGCCGCGCAGGAGAGGTAGAGCTGCTTCCTGGCCCTGGTCATGGCGACGTAGCAGAGGCGCCTCTCCTCCTCAAGGCCGTTCGGGCTGTCCGCCGCGCGATCCGAGGGGAAGAGCCCCGCCTCGAACCCGGCGATGAACACCACCGGGAACTCCAGGCCCTTCGAGGAGTGCATGGTCATGAGCTGCACCGCGTCGCCGTCCTTCGCCTCGGTGCGCTCGCCGAAGTTGAGGAGGATCTGCCCCAGGTAGAACTCAACGGCCCTCACGCCGCGGGGCGTCTCCTGCAGCTCCTCGGTGCCGCCCGCGTCCGAGGCGGCATCGTCAAAGCTGAAGTCGCCGACGGAGTTGACGAGCTCCTCGAGGTTGTCGGTCCTTGCCTCCGAGAAGCCCTTCTTCTCCTTCTCGTCGGCCGCGCCGTAGTACTCCATGAGCCCGGAGCTCTCGACCACATAGCGGATGGCGTCGGGGAGGAGCTTCCCCTCGATGCCGCTCCTCATATTCTCAATGAGGCTGAGGAAGGAGGCGAGCCCCTGCCCGGACCGTCCGGTGATGATGCTGTTGTCAACCGCGAAGCGCGCCGCGCCCGCGAGCGTGCCGCCCCTCTTCTCCGCGGCCATCTGTATGGTCTCAAGGGTCTTGGCGCCTATCCCGCGGGGAGGCAGGTTCACCACCCTGGAGAACGCGGCGTCGTTTGAGAGGTCAGCTACCAGCGAGAGGTAGGCGAGGGCGTCCTTCACCTCCTGGCGGTCATAGAAGCGGAGTCCCCCGTAGATGCGGTAGGGAATGCCCTTCTCCACCATGGCCTGCTCGAGCTCGCGCGACTGCGCGTTGCCGCGGTAGAGGATGGCGAAGTCGCTGTAGCGCCCAGCCTCGCCGGAGTCCCTGAGATCCCTGATGGTCGAGACGATGAAGTCCGCCTCGCCGGCGCCGTCCGGGAGCTCGAAGAACTTCACCTGCTCGCCGGCGCCGGCGGCGGTCCAGAGCTTCTTGGGCGAGCGCGCCTTATTGTTCCTGATGACGCTGTTCGCCGCGGTGAGGATGTTGCCCGTGGAGCGGTAGTTCTGATCAAGCGTTACGACCTTCACCGGGCTGAACTCCTTCGGGAAGTTCATGATGTTGCGGAAATCCGCGCCCCTCCAGCCGTAGATGGACTGGTCATCGTCTCCGACGGCCGTGACGTGGCAGTCAGGCCCCGCGAGGAGCCTTACGAGGCGGAACTGCAGGGTGGAGGTGTCCTGGAACTCGTCGATGAGGATTTCGGAGAAGTGGCGCTGCATCATCTCCCGGGTCTCAGCGTCGTCCCTGAGGACCTCGAAGGTCCTGAGGAGGAGCTCGGTGTAGTCGCAGGCGCCGCTGCGCTTCAGCGCGTTCTCGTAGCCGCGGTAGATCTCGAGCAGGCAGGGGTAGTACTGCTTCTGCATCTGCCAGGGCTCAAGCTTAACGTCGTCAGCCCTCTCGCCCCTGCCCTTGCAGCCCTCGATGAAGGAGAGCACCTCCCTCGGCGCGAACTCCTTCTGGTTCAGGCCGCGCTCCTTGAGGAGCCGCTTCACGAGGCTTTTCTGGTCCGACTCGTCGTAGATCGGGAAGGTCTTCCTGAGCCCCGCCCGGTCAGCGTTCTCCCTGAGGAACCTCGCGCAGAGCGAGTGGAAGGTGCCGACCCACATGTAGCGGGGCACCGGCTCGTCAAGCATCCTCGCGAGCCTCTCGCGGATCTCGCCCGCGGCCTTGTTGGTGAAGGTTACGGCCATGATTTCCCGCTTCATCACGTTCTCGACGGCGATGAGCCAGGCAATCCTGCTCACGAGCACGCGGGTCTTGCCGGAGCCCGCGCCAGCGTACACGAGAAGGTTGGTCCGGTCGGCGGTAACAGCCTCCTTCTGGCGGTCATTGAGGGATTCGACGACGTTTTCAAGATCCATATGCTTTTATGAGCTCCAGTACCTCATCAAGCGATGAGAGCGAGATATCGGGAAGAATGGTGCAGCGCGAGACGTTCCTGTACTCAGGGAGGAAGGCGAACATCGCCGTGAGGCACCCCGCGTTCAAGGCGCCTTTTACATCGGTTACCGGATCGTCCCCCACGTGGAGGATCTCAGAGGTCCTGACGCCAAGGCGCTGCGCAGCCTCGTCAAACATCGCGCGGTGGGGCTTCGGGGGCACGTTGCGCCCCGACCTCACGACCGTCCGGAAGATCCCCTTAAGCCCTATCACGGTATAGTCGACATTGCCGTTCGTAAGCGCCGCCGTTGGGATTGCCGATGCAATTTTCCGCACGGTCTCAATGCTCTTCTCCGGCACGCGGAAGTCAGACCTCACCTTTACGAACCAGGAGAGCGCCTCCGCCGCGCCCTCCGCGGCCTCGCTTTCAGATGCTCCATGGAGAAGAAGAGCCTTTCTCACGATCTCAAGCCTCGCGAGGCTCACGTCGCAGTGAAGGAGCGGATCAAGCTCATAGAGCCAGGATCTTATGTCGCCGTACTGCTGCCATGAGAAGCTCCCGAGCGCGCTGAAGCGCCCGGTGAGGTACTCCATGAAGAGATCCTCGGCGCGCGCTATAACCGGATGGTTGTCATAGAGCGTGTCATCGAGGTCGAGCGTAACTGCCCGGAACATCCTGGGAGAACGGTAGAAAATCATGCGTCATCCCCCGGCTTCCTCCTCGCGTGGGGATGTGCGCTGTCATAGACGCGCATGATATAGGAGAGGTCAGTGTCGGTGTAGATCTGGGTCGTGGAGAGGTTCTCGTGCCCCAGGAGCTCCTGCACTGCCCTGATGTTCCCGGATGACTGCAGGAGGTGCGTCGCGAAGGAGTGGCGGAGCATATGGGGATGCACCGGATGTTCCATGCCCTGCCTCTCCGCGAGGAGCTTAAGGCGCTTCTCAATCTCCCTTGTGGAGATCCTCCGCCCGAGGCGGCTCACGAAGAGCGCCGTCTCCTCAGGGCAGCCGCGCTCCGCGAGGATTTTCTCCCGTAGCGGGAGGTAGTCCTCTATCGCCTCGCGCGCGGTCTTCGTCACAGGGACGATGCGCTCCTTGTTCCCCTTTCCTATGACCCTCACCGAAAGCCCCCGGAGATCAATGTCAGCGAGGCTGAGCCCGGCGAGCTCCGAAAGGCGGAGCCCCGAGGAGTAGAAGAGCTCGAAGGCGGCGCGGTCGCGGAGATCCGCCGGGTTGAGATCCGCGGGATCGCCGTAGTCCAGGAGCGAGTTCATCTCGTCAGGCGTGAGCGTGTGGGGAATGCGCTTGGGGATCTTTGGGAGCCTTATTCCCTCGGTAGGATCCGAGGCGATGAGCCCCTTCCCCACCGCCCAGGAGTAGAGGCTCCGGAGCGCTGAGACGCGGCTCCTCACCGTGGCGGCCGCGTGGCCGCTCCCGCTGGAGCCCAGCTTCAGGATAAGGAGCCTCGCGTCATCAGGCCTTACTGAAAGGAAAGAGGAAAGGCCCATCTGGGTGAAGATTTCAGCGGCAATGGAGAGCGACTCGCGGTAGTCAGCGACTGTTACATCGCTCCTACCGTTCCCTGCGCTGAGCTGCCTGAGGAAAGCGTCAGTCTCCTCCTGAAATCCGCTCATGGCCCCTCTCCTACTCCACGACGCTGATCGGCGCGATGGCCCGCCCCTCGGCGTCGCGCCCCTGGTCAACGAGCTTAGCGAGCGCCGCGCCGATGAAGCCCGTCAGCCCCTCGAGGAGCTCGGTGCCGAGCGACATGTTGTAATGGTCAGGATCGCCGTGCCCGAAGGCAGCGATGCCGTCCTTTCCGTCAGCGCCGAGGAGCACCAGCGCGCGCGACCTGATCATCGGGGCATACTCGCCGAAGAAGAGCTCTGCCTCAGCCTCGGAGCGAACCGGCCCCAGGTTTACCCTGAGCCCGCTCATGGAGCTCTCCATGAGGCCCTCGAAGATGTCCCCGGAGAGGAAGAACCTGCGGTCTGGCTCGCTCCTCGGCGCAGAGCGCCCGCCGTTCGCGAGGACTGCCGAGTTCGGGATGAGGAGCTCGGTGCGGCAGGTCTCATTGACTATGCTGCTGAGCTCCCCAACGCTCTCCGCGCCGATGACCGCCCGGCAGATCCTGAAGAAGATGTCCGCGATCTCCTGGTTGCCCTCAGCGATGTCGCGGGTGTCGGAGAGCGACTCCGAAAGCGAGCTGATCTGCTTTCTCATCGCCTCCTGCCTGATGCGGGAGACCGAGACGGTGCCGTCGTCGCTGTCGGCGTAGGGGAGATCGATCTCAGCGGCGTGCTCGGTGAGGAATCCGGGGTTGCGCCGGAGGAACTGAAGCACGTCGGCGCCGGTCACCTCCTTTCTCACCATTACCGCACGGAACTGCTTCCTGCCTGAACGCCTGCTCAAATGTTTATCTCCCCGTCATAGACGCTCTCCGCCGGACCGGTCATCATCACAGGATGCCCGCGCCCCTCCCAGGAAATGTCCAGATCCCCTCCGCGGAGGTGGACGATTACCCGGCTGTCAAGAAGCCCCTGGTTGATGCCGTTCGCGACTGCCCCGCAGGAGCCGGTGCCGCAGGCAAGCGTCTCGCCGGCGCCGCGTTCGAAGACGCGGAGCCTTATCTCGCCGCGGCTCACGACCTGCATGAAGCCCACGTTGACCTTCTCCGGGAAGCGCTCTGAGGACTGCAGCGCGCTTCCTATTTTCTCGACCGGAGCGGTGTCGACGTCATCGACCTTTATCGTGCAGTGGGGGTTCCCCATCGAGACGCAGCCCATAAGGAGGTTCTCCCCGGCGGCGCTCAGCATGTACATCTTCTGCTCCTCGCGCGCGCGGAACGGGATCTTGGCGGGATCGAACTCAGGGACGCCCATGTTGACAGTAACCTGCTCGTCATCGCGAACGGTGAGGACAATGGGGCCGGCCATGGTGCTGACATGGAGGACCTTCTTGTCGGTGAGCCTCTTCTGCCTCACGAATACCGCGAAGCACCTCGCGCCGTTGCCGCACATCTGCACCTCGCCGCCGTCGGCGTTGTAGATGCGGTAGTGGAAGTCCTGATCCGGATCATAGGGAGGCTCGACCACGAGGAGCTGGTCAAAGCCGATGCCGAAATGCCGGTCGGACAGGCGCCTGATGAGCTCCGGATTGAAGAAGACCTTCTGGGTTACGGCGTCGACGACCATGAAGTCGTTGCCGAGGCCGTGCATTTTGGTGAATTTAAGTCTCATTTCTCTGCCTTCAGGCTTATGCCTTCTCTGTCCAGGAGACCTCTGCCTCATTCCTGATGAGGTCCTCGAAGGTCTCGCGCTTCCTGATGAGGATCTCACGGTCTCCGTCGACCATCACCTCAGCCGCGCGGGGACGGGAGTTGTAGTTCGATGACATCGAGAAGCCGTACGCGCCGGCGCCGGTTACCGCGATGATGGAGCCCTCCCTCACGGCAAGCTCCCTGCCGCGCCCTAAAAAGTCGCCGGTCTCGCAGACTGGGCCGACAACGTCATAGGTCTTCTTCTCAAGGCCCGGATCCTGCTCCGCCTCCTCGATCTTCATCTCCGCCTGGTAGAGGGACGGCCTGATGAGATCGTTCATCGCGGTGTCGGTGATCGCGAACTCGCGGTCAGCGCCGTGCTTGAGGTAGAGGACCTTGCCGAGAAGGATTCCGGAGGGGGCGGAGAACGAGCGGCCGGGCTCAACGATGAGGCTGAGGCCCCTCGTGGCTGCCTTCCCCGAGAGCAGGCTGATGTAGTCAGACGCTGCGGGCGGAACCTCGTCGATATAGTTGACGCCGAGCCCGCCTCCCATGTCTAGGTGCCTCAGGGTGATGCCCTTCTCCTTCAGGCGGTCAACAACCTCGAGGACCTTGTCGGCTGCGTCCGAGAAGGGCTTCAGGTCAAGGAGCTGCGAGCCGATGTGGCAGTCGATGCCGACGGCCTCGAGGTTGGGATCGGATGCGGCCTTCTCATAGAGGGCCTCGGCGCGCTCGACCGGGATGCCGAACTTGTTCTTCTTGAGGCCCGTCGAGATGTACGGATGGGTCTTCGCGTCAACGTTCGGGTTCACCCTGATGGAGAACGGTGCCCTGAGGCCAAGGCGCCCAGCGGTGCGTGAGAGGGTCTCGAGCTCAGGCTCTGACTCGACGTTGAAGCAGAGGATGCCGGCCTTCAGCGCGAGCTCCATCTCGGCGACGGTCTTGCCGACTCCGGAGTAGACGATCCTGTAGGGATCCGCGCCGGCGCGGAGCGCCCTCTGCAGCTCTCCGCCGGAGACGATGTCGAACCCGGAGCCCAGAGATGCCATAAGGGAGAGCACGCCGATGCTGCTGCAGGACTTCACCGAGTAGCAGACAAGCGCGGTCTCTGACGCGGAGGTGTAGTTCTTGTAAATCTCGCGGAAGGAGTTCGCCGAGTAGACGTACAGCGGAGTGCCGTACTTCTCTGCGAGAGACTTTGCAGGGATATCCTCAGCGTAAAGAACGCCGTTCCTGTAATTGAATTTGCTCATTGCTGTTCCTCAGGGGAAAATCCCCGCCTTGACTGCGTGATCCCCGCCTCTGCGGGGAGATGAAAACCTGTGCGGCGCCAGTCCGCGTTATTCAGCGCCTTCCTGGCTGCCTGCTGCCTTTGCCTTCGGCTTCTTTGTCTCAGGGACGGCGCTCGATGCCCCGGCCTTGGTGGCGAATGACTTCATGGCAGAGCTCACAGCGCCTGCGGAGGCGCCGGCCTCATCGAAAACGGTCCATACAGGCACTGCCTTTGCGCGCTGCTTTGAGGCTTTGCTGCCGGTCTCAGTGCCTGCTCCGCTGCCTGCTGCCGCGCCCTCAGCCTTAACTTCACTGCCCTGGGACTCCGGTGCTGCGCTTCCGGCCTCAGTGCCAGCAGATGCGGCAGTGCCTTCAGCCTTCACCTCAGTGCCCTTGGACTCTGATGCCGTGCTGTCTGCCTTCGCTTCTGCGCCCTGGGCCTCTGACGATGTGCTTCCGGTCTCAGTGCCAGCGGCTGCGGCAGTGCCGGCTGCCTTCACCTCAGTGCCCTGGGCCTCTGGCGCCGTGCTGTCTGCCTCAGTGCCTGCGGCAGGGGCCTCGTAAGTGTAAGTGCCGCCTGCACTCGCTATTACGCTCCTCACATTTGCGGCCACAGGCCTTGCGATGGCGGCCTGCTCAGCCGCGATCCTCAGCTGCTCTGCCTTCAGCTCATCATAGTATTCCTGCGGCATGTAAAGCTCGCCCTTGAGGCCGCAGCCTGAGAGGATGAGTAGTGATGAGGCAATGGCCAGCGTACGGATATATGAGGGCATCGGCATTCCAGAGAGTAGAAAAACACCGAAATTTTAGCATAACGGCAGATCTCCCGATAAGCCGCCGGATTAAAAAGGGAATGGGATCCGCCTGATGGCATGCGCCTGCGAAAGATGCGTTTCCACACTGAACAGGCTATGACTGAGCAGTAAAATAGCCTGGCCGTGCAGGAAAAGCAGACAAGGAATCACCGAACACATCTGCAGTCAGAAACTCCACAATTACATTCGGCTCACTGAATAAGGCGTTTATATCGATGGCTTCCCTGCTCTGCTGACGCCCTGAAGCATCACGCCAGGATGTCAGCCGCAGTCCACTGAGGCCGTTATTGCTGTCATCAGCAAGGCAGGCGGTGAATCAGTGCCATCTGTCCTGCTCTTTGTAGAGATGCTCCATCATCTCAACATAGAGATCTTTGCACCTTTGGTTGTCACCGTTTTCGATATATGAGAGGCACTTTGAAAGGTAGTTCTCTTTTATTGAGCGGTAGATTTCCCTGCGGTCCGGCTGCTGGTTTATCAGCCTTACTATTCTGGGCGCAGTGCGGTAATACTGCGCTATAAGCCTCTCGCCGTCAGGCTGCTTCCGGAGCCAGCTGTCACGAAAATTCCGGAAGGCAGTCAGCTCATAGCAGTCATCAGGCTTGCCGTATTCCTCACAGGTCGCGGTTGTAATGTAGCAGTTAATATTCTCGGTTATCGGACGCCGTTTTTCCTTTGGAACAGACTCAATGATGTAATACAGAAGCGTTGCAAGGTTATAAGACGGGCACTGAGGCTTGCCTTCATATTTGAAGCCGGCGCAGTAATAAACCGGTGATACATCAAGGCCTGTCCCCTCCTTGATCCTTCTTGTGACGGATTCAGCTTTCTCATCCAGGAACTTCTGAAGGGGCGGTTCCGGCCTGTTATTGGCAGAGTCCCAGTGCCTGCCCTTCATGGCTATGTCTGCCTGATTTATGGCTATCAGGATCCTGTTCTTATTGTCCTCTCCCAGACTTGGGATGATCACCTGATTGATCAGGTTATATGCTGTTCCAAGATCTCTTATGCAGCCGTCCAGGATCACAAGTACCAGATCTATCAGAAAGTTTCCGTTCTCGTCCCTTTCATTGAGTTTCTCGATGATGTTCTTGGCATATCTGTCGTCAGGTTCTGCTCCGTCTCCCAGACCCGGAGTGTCCCATAACACAAGATTGTCGAGGTCATATCTTCTGATCTCCATGGTTTCAGGATCCACGCCGACGCCGACTTTCGATTCCTCCGTACCGAGAAGCGCATTGATTGTTGAGCTTTTGCCGCTCCCGGTCGCGCCGGTAATCATCAGGTTGATTTTCTGCTCTTTAAGGTGCAGAAGAGTCATCATCAGCTTGTTTTTTTCTGCTTCCGGAATATCAGCGTCAAGAATGCTGGATGCCATAGCATCAAAAAACTTTTTCATCTAGCATGAACCAGATTCCTCACTTACGTTTCATTTGATTCTGCAATGCAGAAAAATAAGAGAGCATGACGCAGAACAGCTGAACGGGATGGTTAATAAACATTCTGCAGTACTTAAACCTGCCCATACGCTGCCGCGGGACGCAGAAAGGAATGAGCAGCGGACTGCCGGCCGCTGCCGTACTGTTTTTCTGTCAAAGCATGGCTGGCCATAATTGCCTACCCGAGCAGCCCGCCCAGGAAGCCCAGGGCTGCGCCTGCTATCGCGCCGGCTACCGGACCGATTACCGGAATAAAGCGGCCTATCGATGCGCCTGCCGCAGCGCCGGCCGCCGCCCCCTCGAGAGCCTTTGACAGCGAGCCTTTCACTTCCTGCTGAATCTTCTGGTTGTAAGTTTCCAGTTCGTCATTCTTCTTCCAGACATCAGGATTCCTGTTCAGACTGTCGGTGAACAGGAAACGCTTTTTCTCAGGCACGGCAATGATCATGGCAAGAAGCAGCTTCGAGATGTTGTAATGATGGAGCGCCGAGTAATACATCGGGCTCGTTGCAATGCCGGTGGATCCTGCAATCCTCTCCCGTACGGACGTGACTTTCTGATCAAGGAAGGCAGCGAGCTGCGCCTCAGGCTCGCAGCGGTCGTTATTCCAGAACCTTCCCTTGAGCGCCACATCGCACTGGTTGATGGCGATGATGATGCGCTTCGGATCCTCAATGTAAGGCGCCACGACATGCTCTATTGTCTCGTAGGCGGTCTTCATGTCCCTGTTCGAGCCGTCAACCAGGACAACGACCTCATCAATCAGCAGATCGCCCTTCTCGTCCTTTCGCTTCAGTAGGCCGGCAATCTCAACGGCATACTGTCTGTCTTTTTCAGGATTGTCGCCGAGGCCCGGGGTATCCCAGAGGACCATGTTGTCAATCTCATACTTCTGGATTGACGCGGTCTCTGGATCCGTACAGTCGCCCACCTTCGCGACATCCATGTTGAAAATGGCATTGATGGTGGAGCTTTTCCCGACGCCAGTCGCGCCGACAAACGCAACATTGAGCTTCTGCCTCTTCAGGAGCTCAATGCCCCTTATGACGCTCTCCTGGTCTTCCCCTGTGCCAAAACTGCCTTTTCTGGCTTCCTCTGCAATGTCATCGAGAATTCTGCTGCTCATTCAGGTACCCCTTACATTTTCAGAACACGTCTTTCTTTCGGCATATGGTCTATGATGAAGTCAAAGACGCCCTTGACGTTCCAGTCATACTCTGCCGAATAGCAGACCGGCTTCAGGATATCCACACCCGTCGCCTCCTTCACTCTTTTCTGGATTGAGAGCGCCTGCTCCTCGAGGAAGGCTTTAAGCTTGCTGTCAGGCTCGCTGGAGCCTTTGTCCCAGTGCCTGCTTTTCATCGCGACGTCTGCCTGGTTGATGACAACCAGTATCCTGTCGCTCTCAATATTCGGGACAATGACCTCATTCAGGAGAGCGTAGGTTGTACCCATGTCACGGTTGGCGCCCTCGACGACAATGATCGCCATGTCGATAAACCCAAAGGTCTTCCCGTTGCTGTTGTAGGTCTTGCACAGGAGGTCGACCATTTTCTTCTTATGGATCTGGTCTATATCCACGCCGTCGCCAAGGCCCGGCGTATCCCAGATCCGAAAGAACTTGTTGAGGTTATACCCGGAGGCCTCCATGGTCTCAGGGTCTACTCCGCTTCCCACCTTGGCTATCGGCTCCTGGAAGAAGGCGTTTATGGTCGATGACTTCCCCGCCCCGGTGACGCCCGTGAGCATCACGTCAAGAGGCCGCACCTGCAGCCTCCTCAGGTTGGCGTCTATGTCATCCGCACGATAGGTGCTGAATCTCAGTGCCATCTGTCCTGCTCCTCATAAAGATGCTCCATCATCTCAACGTACAGCTCCTTGCACTTCTCGTTGTCGCCGCTTTCGATGTATGAGAGACACTTTGAAAGGTAGTTGTCCCTGATGGAGCGGTAGATTTCACTGCGGTCCGGCTGGCGGTTTATCAGCCTCACTATCCTGGGCGCGGTCCGGTAGTACTGAGCGATGAGCCTCTCTCCGTCAGGCTGCTTTCTGAGCCAGCTGTCACGAAAATTCCGGAAGGCGGTCAGCTCATAGCAGTCATCTGGCTTGCCGTATTCCTCGCAGGTCGCGGTCGTGATGTAGCAGCCGCCGCCCGTGCAGAAAGAGACTACAGATTCGACAGCTCCCACTGCTACACCTACTGCTCCTCCTACAAGACCGCCCAGGGCACTGCCTACCGCCCTCCCTGTTTCTCCAAAAACAGATCCGATATCTCCGCCAAGGTCTGCGCCCTTTGTCGCGCAGTCTTTTACTGTTTCCCCGAACTGCTGAACAATGCTCTTTCGGTAATCCTTCAGATCATCATTGTCCTTCCACATCTCCTCATCACGGTTGATGTTCTCAACAAAAGACAGCCTTTTTTCCTTGGGGGTATGCTCAATGATGTAGTAGAGGAGCTTTGCAAGGTTATACGGAGGGGTCTGAGGCTGTCCTTCTTCCTTGAATCCTGCACTGTAATAAATCGGGTCCACATCAACGCCTGTCCCCTCTTTAATCCTTCTCTTGACAGACTCGGCCTTGTCATCAAGGAACTTCTTAAGAGGCGGCTCCGGGCGGTTATTGTCATAATCCCAGTATTTGCCCTTCATTGCCACATCAGCCTGATTGATGGCAACCAGAATCCTGTTCTCATTGTTCTTGCCAAGGTTGGGGATAATCACCTGGTTAATCAGCTCGTATGATGTTCCGAGATCCCTGGTGCTGCCGTCCAGGATTACAAGCACCAAATCGATAAGGAGGTTTCCTTTATCATCTCTTTCATTGAGCTTCTTGATAATATTCTTGGCATGGCGGTTGTCTGCCTCCTTGCCATCGCCAAGTCCCGGGCTGTCCCACAGGACAAGGTTGTCCAAATCATATTCGGCGATGTCCATCGTCTCAGGATCCACTCCGACGCCAACCTGCGCGACATCCATGTTGAAAAGCGCGTTGATGGTCGAGCTTTTGCCGCTGCCTGTCGCGCCGGTAATCATCAGATTGATCTTCTGATTCTTCAGCTGCAGAAGATTCTTCATCAGCTTGCTTTTCTCAGCCTCAGGAATATTGGCATTCATAATGTCAGATTCCATGGCATCAAAAAACTTTTTCTCATTACTCATAGGCCTGCATCCTTGCTCTCGCTTCATTTATAAGACAGTGCCGGAAATCGTGTTTTCACCAGACCAACAATCTCTGTGCGGTCATGCCTGCACAGACCTGCTTAATGTTCCACGGCCGCAGCCTTCGGACTTTCCAGATTCATCACATGCGGCGGCTGCAATAGCATCCTGACGACATAATTTACCAGCTGAATATTGATGTTACTGTGTTCCACGCAGATCTTCCCCAGTCACATACTGTGTCGACTACAGTCTTTCCTGCGTTGTAAATGGCAGAGCCGATATCTGACACCACTTCCCCAAACTGCGCAAGAATGCTCTTCCGGTAATTCTTGTAATCATCATTGTCCTTCCACATCCTCCTATCAGTGTTCATGTTCTCGGCATAGACCAGGCGTTTTTCCTTGGGAGTGTGCTCAATGATATAGTAGAGAAGCTTTGCGAGGTTATACGGCGGGGTCTGCGGCATGTCCTCAAACTTAAAGCCCGCGCTATAGTAAATCGGGGATACCTCAAGGCCGGTGGCTTCCTTGATTCTTCTCTTGACGGATTCAGCCTTTTCATCCAGGAACTTCTGCAGCGGCGGCTCAGGCCTGTTGTTGTCAGAATCCCAGTACCTGCCCTTCATTGCCGCATCTGCCTGGTTTATGGCTATGAGGATTCTGCCCTCTTTGTTCTCACCAAGATTTGGAATGATCACCTCGTTGATGAGCTCATAGGACGTTCCAAGATCCCTTGTGCTGCCGTCCAGGATCACAAGCACCAGATCGATTAGAAGGTTTCCGTGCTCATCCTTTTCATAGAGCTTATTGATGATGTTCTTGGCATGGCGGTTGTCTGCCTCCTTGCCATCTCCAAGACCCGGACTGTCCCACAGGACAAGGTTGTCCAGCTCATATCTGGTGATCTCCATGGTCTCAGGGTCTGTGCCTACGCCGACTTTAGCCTTCTCAGTGTTGAAAAGCGCATTGATCGTCGAGCTCTTGCCGACCCCTGTCGCGCCGGTGATCATCAGGTTGATCTTCTGCTTCTTTAAGTTCAGAAGATTCTTCATCAGCTTGCTTTTCTCTTCCTCTGGAATATTGGCATTCAGAATGTCTGATTCCATGGACTCAAAAAACTTCTTCTCATCACTCATAGGCCTGCATCCCCACTTCAATTTCTTTTCAATGGAGGCTTAATCCTGAAACCGCTCACTGAGCGCAGAAAATGCAGCAAAATCTGCTGTTTCCGCCATGAGCATCATCAGAAACAAGCGCTCTCCATCGGCCACCGGCGCACTGCAGCCGCTGCTGCCTTTCCAAGGTTCATAGGTAAGTTTATGCCTTTCATCTTATGAGCATGCAGAATGGCTGTCAATCAGGGCTGGCGTCTGGGATCTGAAAAAAGTATATTGAGTCACTTTTTTATGTCATGACGCACTAAAACTTGGGTTTGATGAGTGAGGTGTACCCCATGTCATGGACAATCTTGGGATTGATCCCAAAAATCTTTGGTTTCACCTTGGGATTGACATCAAAAATCTTGGATTTCACCTTGGGATTGATCCCAAAAATCTTGGAATTGAGGTGTCCAAAATCTTGGGTTCGGAGCCTGCCAATTAATTCTCAGCGGCCCGGCTCACTGATGGGATATCCGTTCTCAATAGCTGCCGCGATCCACTCACGCTTTGTGTCCCCGGCATTTGCCGCTGCCTCATCAATGGTTCCGCCAACGGATAGGCAGCCCGGCAGATCAGGTAAGGACACGGCAGATACGGAAAGGCCCGGCCATCCCCAAGAGACAGCCGGGCCCTGATGCAGATTCTGCTGCTCAGAACAGCAGCGGGAACTTCAGCTTCGCCGACGCCGCGCGGATGATGAGGTCAACCGCCTCGTCCTGCGTCATGGCGGAGGAGTCAACGAGCAGGTCGCGGTACTTCACCGTGGTGAGCGGCTCATCCGTGAAAAACTTGTGGTAATAGTCGCGCGCGCGGTCGATTTCCTTCACGTAGTCATCGACCTCGTACTCGGGGATCCTGAGCGAGTTCACGGAGTTCTTCACCCTTACATCGAACGGCGCGAAGATCATCACGTTGAAGCGGCGCGGATAGTCACGGAGGATGTAGTCCGCGCAGCGCCCGACAATGACGCAGTCCTCCTTCAGCACGCACTCCTGGATGAGGCTCTCCTGAACCTTGAAGAGCCTCCGGTGATGCGATCCGGTGCCGATCCCGAGGGGGAAGAGCGCGTTGGCGAAGGGCAGGTGGATGTTCTCATCCAGGGGCGACACCTCGCGCATGTCCTCGTTCATGATGGAGGCGGCCTTCTCGATGAGCTCACGGTCGTAATAGCCGATGTTGAGCCGGTGGGCAATTTTCTGGGCAATAGGCCGCCCGAGGGAGCCGAACTGTCTCGAGACAGTGATAACGTAATTGCTCATAGCTGCTCCTTGCGCTCAGGCAAATTCCGCTTCAAAAATCTTAAGGAAGCCCTCGATTGCCTTGTCGACAATCAGCTTCCCCTTCTCCGGGGTCGAACCCTTCGGGGACGCGAGCGCCCCGCACTCCGGAACCATGCCGCGGCGCGGCGGGTACACCGAGTAAGGGAGGGCCTTCGCGGTGACATCCTCCGGGATGAGATCGTTCTTCACGAGCTCGGGCCTCAGGTACATCATGAGAGAGGTCTCGGTGATGGCCGCGTGCTCGAGCGCCCAGCCCGGGAACGGCACGTCGGAGAAGATCTCGTCGGTCGTCTTCTGGTCAAGGACGTCCCACCAGTTGGACTGCACGCACTTAAGCTCCGGGAACTCGCGGGTCGCGAGGTCCATGGCCTCGTCCAGGAAGGCCTGGTTCTCAAAATGGGCGTTGTTGACGAAGACCTTCTTGATCCCGTCGCGGGCGAACTCGCAGAGCACGTCGTACATGAGGGAGATCATGGTAGTGCCGTTGAGGTCGATGGTGCCTTTAAAGAGCGGGCCGCCTCCTGAGAGGGGCTTTGACTTGCAGCCGTAGCTGAAGGCGGGCGCGACGATGGCGCCGGTCTTCTCCGCGAGGATTTCGGAGATGCCCTCTGCAATATAGGTGTCAACACCCAGTGGAAGGTGCGGCCCGTGCTGCTCGGTCGAGCCGACCGGGATAATCACAACCTTGTCGAGGCTCTGCTCAAACTGGGGCCTTCTGATCTCATGCATGACTGGCATTTCAACTCTCCTTAAAAACCATACTCCGTAAGGACCTTCTCAGGCTGCTTCCTCATGATCACCTCGCCGTTCCTCACGCTGAGGATGGTGGAGGCGGTGTTGCGCACGGCGTCGAACACGTTGTCGGCGTCAAGTACCACGAAGTTCGCGCTGTTGCCTTCCTTGAAGCCGTAGTCGCCGACGCACATGGTCTTCGCGCCGTTGGTCGTAACAAAGCGCAGCGAGTTCGAGATCTGCTCTACGCTCATCATGTGCGAGAGGTGGAGCCCGAAGTCCAGCTGGTGCATCAGGTTGCCGTTTCCGAGGGGGTACCAGGGATCCGAGATGGAGTCCTGCGCGAACGAGACGTTGAGCCCGTTCTGGTCAAGCTCGTCAACCCGGCTTATGCCGCGGCGGCGCGGATAGGAGTCATAGCGCCCCTGCAGGTAGCAGTTCTCGGTGGGGCAGACAATGAAGTTGAGCTGCGCCTTTTTGAACTTCGACATCATCTTGAAGGCGTAGGCGTTGTTGTAGGAGCCCATCGCGCAGGTGTGCGACGCCGCGGTGCGGCCCTGCAGGCCGTCGTAGTAGGTCATCGCGCAGATTGACTCGACGAAGCGGGACTGGTCGTCATCGGTCTCGTCGCAGTGGAAGTCGAGGAGCTTATCGTACTTCTCGGCAAGCTCGAAGCCCTTTTTAACCGAGCGCACGCCGTCCTCGCGGGTGAACTCGAAATGGGGGATGCCGCCCACGACGTCGGCGCCCATCTTAAGGGCCTCCTCAACGAGCTCGTCGCCGCCCTTGTAGGCGTAGTATCCCTCCTGGGGGAAGGCCACGATCTGGATCTGCATGTAGGGCTTAAGCTGCTCCTTAAGCTCAAGCATCACCTTGAGCGCGGTGAACTTCGGATCGGTAACGTCGACATGGGTGCGGACATACTGCACGCCGTGGGAGATCTGCATCTTCACGGCCTTCAGCGCGCGGCTCCGGATGGCGTCGGCGCTCAGCTTCGCCTTGGAGTCAGACCAGTTGTCGATGGCCTCGAAGAGCGTGCCCGAGGAGGTCTCATGGGTGGGGAGGCTCGCGGTGTAGACATAGTCCAGGTGGATATGCGCGTCGGCGAACGGAGGGCAGACGACATTGCCCCCCAGATCCTCCCTCTTTGCGTCCGGAAACTCGTGCTCAAGATCCTGAGCCTTCCCGAACTTCAGGAAGCGGCCGTCGGAGACGGCGATTGCGGTAAGCTCAGCAGCGCCGTTGAGGCGTGCGTTCTCATAAAGCGTGACAGACATTTTTATCCCTTTAACCTCTGCAGCAGGGCAATCAGCCCTTGGTTCTCGACTCTACAATTTCCTTGATGACATACATGCCCAGCGTGAGGACGAGGAGGAACGTCGCGGCCACCGCCAGAGTCGGGTTGATGGTGGTGCGCAGGTTCTCCCACATGACCATCGGCAGCGTCTTGGTGTTGGCGCCGGAGACGAAGATGGTTACGACCACCTCGTCAAGGGAGGTGACGAAGGAGAGCAGCGCTGAGGTGACAAGCGAGGCCCTGACGCCCGGGACGGTTACCTTGAAGAACGCGCCTATCGGGGTCGATCCCATCGACATGGCGGCAAGCTCCAGGTTCTGGTCAAAGCGGGCGAACGCCGTGGACATGGTGAGGAACACCATCGGGATCGCGAGCAGGCTGTGGGCGAGCACCAGTCCCGGAATGGAGTTGTTGAGGCCGATCTTGGCGAAGGACGCGTAGAGGGCCACGCCGGTGATGACGACCGGCACGATCATCGGGGTGAGCATGATGTTGAGGAACACGCTCTTTCCCTTGAAGTTGAGCTTGTTGACCGCGAGCGCGGCAAGCGTGCCGATGAAGGTCGCGAAAATAGCGACGCAGACGGCGATGAGGAGCGAGCGCTCAAGCGAGGTGATCCACTCGGGGTTCTCGAAGAACTTCTGGTACCACTTGAGGGAGAATTCCTTTATCGGGTAGACGAAGTAGTTCAGCGAGGTGAACGACTGCGGCACGATGACGAGCGCCGGAGCGATTATCGCGATGAGGACCAGGAATACGAATATATGCAGCATGGCTCATTCCTCCTCAGTACTGCTTCACAAAGATGTTGCCGGTCAGCCTGAACGTCAGCGCGATGATGGCGTACACGAGAACCAGAAGCTCGACGGACAGCGCCGAGGCGAGGCCCCAGTTGAAGTTCGTCATGCTGGTCTCGATGAGGTTCGAGAGCATCATGTTGTCCGGGCCGCCGAGGAGGGCCGGGGCAATGTAGAAGCCGAGCGACAGGACGAAGACCATGATCGAGCCTGAGAGGATCCCGGGCTTCGAGAGCGGCAGGAACACATGGATGAAGCCGTAGAACTTTGTCGCGCCCATGATTGACGAGGCCATGAGCAGGTTGCGGTCAATCTGCTTCATGTTGTTCTGGAGGCTCAGGAACATGAAGGGGATGAGGATCTGCACCAGGGAGATGGTTACGGCGAGGTCGGTGTAGAGGAGCTTCACCGGGGCCTTGGTGATGCCGAAGAACATCAGCGCCTGGTTGACGAGGCCGTTGTTCTGCAGGATGACCTGCCAGGCGAAAATCCTCACCAGCATCGAGATCCAGTAGGGGATCAGCACTCCCGCGGTGATGAGGGTCCTCACCTTGGAGCTCTTCGCCACAACGCTGAGGTAGGCCATGGGATATGAGAGCAGCAGGGCGACAACCGTCACGATGAGCGAGATCCTGATGGTCGAGAACAGCACCG
The DNA here is from genome assembly GCA_900317945.1 of uncultured Pseudomonadota bacterium. Classification (GTDB taxonomy): domain Bacteria; phylum Pseudomonadota; class Gammaproteobacteria; order Enterobacterales; family Succinivibrionaceae; genus UBA2810. Next base: position 10,324 of record ONIT01000019.1, on the reverse strand, counting down.
AGAGATAGAGCCTCTCGGAGAGGGCCTTGACGTAGAACTGGAAGGTGAAGCCGTCCGGACCGGTGAAGCTCTTCCTGATGATGTCAAGAAGCGGAATGCCCATGGTCAGCACGACGTAGAGCAGCGGCACGATGAGGAGCAGCCACTTGGCCTTGTCCCACGCTCCGCTTTTGAATGCTGCAGTGCTCATAAGTCACATCCTCATGAAACAGATGGGGCGGCCGGGCCGCCCCGGAAATTGCCCGAAGGATCAGTTGCCCTGGACCCAGGAGTTGAAGCGCTCTACGACGGTGTTGAGGTTGTCAGCCCAGTAGTCGTTGTTGATGTAGAACTCGTTCTTGATCTGCTCGGGGCTCTGTCCGATCCTCTCAAGCTGCTCGGGGGGTGAGGAGCTTGACTGCGTCCGGGTTCGTGGAGCCGTAGGGGATCCTGGTGGAGAACGCGGCCTGCATCTTGGCGGAGCTTACAAAGTTGAGGAACTTCATGGCGTTCGCCTTGTTGGGAGCTCCCTTCGGGATGACCCAGCCGGCGGCGATCCTCATGGCCTGGTTGTAGTTGACCGCAACCGGCGAGCCCTCGTCCTTCGCGGTCAGGATGCGGCCAGACCAGCCGAGGGCGAGATCAGCCTCTCCGGTGGAGAGCATCTGCGCGGGCTGCGCGCCCTTGTTCCACCAGACAATGGAGTCCTTGATGGTGTCGAGCTTCTTGAAGGCACGGTCAAGATCAAGCGGGTAGAGCTTGTCGACGGTTACGCCGTCAGCAAGGAGCGCCGCCTCGAGGACGGTTACAGGGTACTGCCACATGGCGCGCTTCCCCGGGAACTTCTTGGTGTCGAAGAACTCGGCCCAGTTCTTGGGGGCGGTCTCCGCGGTGTACTTCTCGGTGTTGTAGGAGATGACGGAGTCATACACCTCGGCGCCGACGACGTGCGGGAACTTGACCTCAGGGTCCAGCTTCTCGGTTACGACGCTGTAGTCGACGGGCTCAAGGTAGCCTTTCTTGCCGGCGTAGACGCCCCAGTAGGCGTCGCAGTTCATGATGTCCCATTCGGTGGTCTTGTTCTCGACCATCGCGATGAGCTTCGAGTAGTCAGAGGGGGTTACCACGGTGACCTTGATGCCGGTCTCCTTCTCGAATGGCTCGATGTTGCCCTTGATGCGGGCGTCGGTATTGGTGCCGCCCCAGTCAACGAACACGAGCTGCCCGGCATCAGGCGCCGCGGGCTTCGCGCCTGCGGCTGCCTCTTCCTTCTTGTCATCCCCGCATCCTGCTGCAAGCACTGCAGTCAGGGCCGCGACTATCATGGTCGATACAAATCTTTTCATGGCGCTCTCCTTTGACGGTTTGGTCTCTGTATGAATTCCTTAGTCGTAAATCAGTGCTGTGTCAGCCGCGTTGAAGCCGAAGGCTACCGGCTCACCGGCCTTCAGCCCGCGGAACTCGCTGACGCTGAGGCTCAGGTTGAGCTCGAGCCCGCCGGACTCGGCCTTGGCCTTCACGCTCTGCCCCAGGTAGATGGTCTCCTTGATCTCCGCGCTGAAGGTGTTGTCATAACTCCCGCCGGCTGCAAGGTGGATGGCCTCCGGCCTCAGGGCAAAGAACGGAGCGTCCTCCCCGGTGCGGACCGAGGACTCGCCCGCGGTTACGAGCATGGGCTTTTCGGAGAGAGGCGTGGTGCCGGTTACGGCAAACACGCCGTCAGCCTTCTTCTCGTACTTCGCCTTCTTCATCGGGATGATGTTGGTCGTTCCCATGAACTCCGCGACGAAGCGGTTGGCCGGACGCTCGTAGATCTCGGAGGGCGTGCCGAACTGCTGTATGCGGCCGGAGCTCACGATGCAGATCTTGTCTGACATCGAGAAGGCCTCCTCCTGGTCATGGGTTACTGAAATCGTGGTCATCCCGAGGCTGTGGGTGATGCGCTTGATCTCGAACTGCATGTCATGGCGGAGGTTCTTGTCGAGGGCTCCCAGCGGCTCATCGAGAAGGAGCAGCGGAGGGTTGTACACGATGGCGCGGGCAAGGGCCACGCGCTGCTGCTGTCCGCCCGAGAGCTGCCTGGGGAAGCGGTCCTCAAGCCCGGTGAGCTTCACCAGGGCGATCATGTCCTTGACCCGCTTGTCCACCTCTTCCTGCGGCAGCCGGCGCACCTTCAGCGGATAGGCGATGTTCCCGGCAACGGTAAGGTGCGGGAACAGTGCGTAGTGCTGGAAGAGCATGCCGATGTTGCGCTTGAAGCAGGGGCCGGTCGCGACGTCATTGCCGTTGATGAAGATCTTTCCGTCCGAGCAGCGCTCGAAGCCGGCGATGACCTTGAGCAGCGTGGTCTTGCCTGAGCCGGACGAGCCGAGGATCGAGACAAACTCGCCCGGCTTGCACATGAGGTTGATGTTCTCCAGTGCCTTAAAGCTTCCGTAGTACTTTGAGACATTTACAACCGAAAGTTCCTGACCGATGCCCTTACGCGCTCCTGATAGGATCAATGCCTGACTGATATCTGATGTATAACGGAAAGCTATAACTCAAAAACCGTGCCAGCCAATTTTCCATTCAGAAGGCCTTTTGCGATAAGGTGTGATCAAAGTCATGTTTTTTTAAGACATGCGCAAAACCTCTCCAAAAGAGTGCTTTTCGTCACATTTTCATGCACTATGGAGCACAGTTTTGATCCACGGGACCTGCATCAGGACGGGGCATCATCCGCCCTGCCCCACGCCGGTGAGCGCCTAGGAGACACAGGCTCAAACGGCAGCATGATCTATGATGTCATGATATCCTTACCTTACATCACAGCAGAGCACGGACGCTCCGTGAATGTTTCTGCGAAAATGGCTGAAGACACAGAGGCCTCTATATGAAAAGGATTGCCCAGGGACAGAGCTTCAGAAACATCAGGGACCGCGGCTCCGTATACATCGACAAGACCCGTGAGATAAGCCTGCTCATCAGCAAGGGCAGCAGGCTTTTTATCTCAAGGCCCCGGCGCTTCGGGAAGTCGCTCATGCTCGACACCATCAGGACGCTCTTTGAATCCGGAACGGAGCAGTATTTCAGGGACACTTGGATTTACGGCAGGTGGAAAGAAGATAAGTACCCTGTCCTGATGCTCAGCTTCCTGGACCTCGGGTTCACGCTGGAGTCATTCCGCAGAAGGCTCTGCCTCGTCCTTAATATATTTGCAGAAAGGCTGCATCTTGATGCCTGCAATGAGGGCATGAGCGCGGGAGAATGCCTCACATCGCTTTTCTCCGCGCTCCGTAAGTCCGGCCGGCAGATAGTCATCCTCATCGACGAGTACGACTGCCAGCTCTGTGCCTGCCGGAGTGATCCTGAGTCATATGAGAGATTCAGGAAGGAGATCAGCAGCCTCTTTGAGATTATGAAGGGGCAGGAGTGCGTGCGCTTTCTCTGCGTAACGGGGGTAACAAGGCTTAAGGAGACAGCAGTTTTCTCGGATGAGCCGGAGATCCGCGACGTGAGCTATGAGAGTGACCTTGCCTGCATAGCCGGATTCACCCCGGAGGAGACAGGGAAATACTATGCTGAGCACATCGGCTTCGCCGCTGCTCTCATGAAAGGAATGCCGGGAGGACCGGTGTCTGATGAGGAGCGCGGCAGGCTTCTTCTGAGGCTCTCGGCCGAATACGGCGGCTTCTGCTTCGGGCAGGCTGCAGACCGGAAGGTCCTCTCAACATGGTCCGTCAGCAGATTCTTTTCAGAGGCCATGCTGAGGAAGGATGCTCGGTTCGGCAATTACTGGTTCGAAAGCGGAGGCATGCCTGATTTCCTGAGAAGATATATTGAGAACCTTGCCATGGAGCACGGGGCTCTGCCTCAGGATATATCCGTTCCGGCAGATGCTTTCCTGAGCCCTCCATCGCTCATCGGCATGAATGACGATGTGCTGATGTGCGAGACCGGGTACCTGACACTGAAGTCTCCTATACCTGCCGGCTCAGGCTGTGTGATGCTGGGATTTCCGAACGATGAGATCAGGCGTTCGGCTGAGACAAAGCTCAGAGCGGAGATGCTCCGCCGTGACCAGCTCTCAGGGACATCGGAATGAGAACTTTCCCCAAATACAGCCTGGCCTGAGCAGGCCGCGTCCCGCCCGCTCCATTTCGCAATTTTCAATTTTTTTCATTTCTGCGAACCGGCAAGCCAGCGGGCTATGTCGACGACCTGCACTCCGTCACAGTCAGCTGTATCGTGCCGGGTGCGGGCAATCAGGAACTTCGGGTATGCATCGCGGATGGCGAGGAGCGGTGCCAGCTCTCTCTTCAGCGTCTCCGGCCCGGAGATATTGTCTGACACCTGGATATACATGCGCTGTCCCTGCTTCAGAGCGACGAAATCAACCTCTTTCTGGTAGAGCTTCCCGACATACACCTCATATCCCCTGCGAAGAAGCTCAATTGCCACCAGATTTTCATAAAGATGGCCATAGTCAGGATCCTTGTTCCCGATCACGGCGAAACGGAACGAGAGATCAGCAAGATAGTATTTGCAGTCCGCCTCAAGGTACCTTTTTCCTCTGATGTCATATCGCCTTACAGGATAAAAAAGGAAAGACTGGCAGAAATAGCGGATATAGGCTCCTGCTGTCTTGTCGTTGGTGTCGACAGCTGCCGAAATGAGTTTCGCTGCCACGTTCCTGATTGATGTCAGGCTTCCGACATTGTCCATAAGAAAATTGCCTATTCTGAGCAGCATATCCTCATTCTGCACTCTGAATTTTTTAATAATGTCTTTGGCAATGGTCGTTTCGTATATGGCCTTTACATATTTCATCGCATTCTCGTAAGTCCTGTACAGATATGATCCTGACATGCCGCCATCCCTGACGTAGGAATCAAAAGAGCCGTCCGGATCGCTTGAATCGTGATACTGGAGATATTCCGCGAACGAGAATGGAAAGATGCTTATTTCAAACACACGGCCGCCAAAAAGCGTGGCCAAATCGCTCGATAGCAGGAATGCATTGGAGCCGGTAAGGTAGATGTCATATATGCTCTCTTCGTGGATGCTGCTGATGATCTCCTCAAAACCCTGACACATCTGCACTTCATCGATGAAAAGATAGTTCTTAAGGTCTTTGCGGTACCTGCTTTCAACATACTCGTAAAGGCTTTCCGGCTGTCTCAGCTCAATATTCCGCTTAAGATTGAGATTGATTCTGACCACATTGACGCCAGCTTCGCCTGCAATTCTGGCGCTGAATGCGTCCATAAGACTTGACTTACCGCAGCGGCGGATGCCGGTTATCACCTTGATATCAGGAATATCCCTTACAGCCTCAAGCTGTCTCAGGTAAAAATCCCTGCTAATCAGTTTCATGTTCATAGATGTATCCTGGCATATTTTCATTTCGCAATTTTAAATAATTTAAAAAAATGCGAAACAAATATACCACCTGCAGCCAGCGTTTCTGCTGTTTCATTTCGCAATTTTCAATTTTTTTCATTTTTGCGAAACAGTGTCCATAACTGCACATTCCATTTCGCAATTTCGAATAATTTTCAAAAATGCGAAACGCAACGCCTGACATAAGCCCATGACAGGGCCTGTTTTAACTGGTCGGACACGTTAACAAAACGGCCATAGTTCAAAGCCAGACAGCCCAGAACCGGGCGTTACGATCGAATCTGGTCTCTGCTGCCATACGGCAGCAATGCTGCACTTTCATTTCGCAATTTTCAATTTTTTTCATTTTTGCGAAATGGCGGAACATCCATAAGACAGCAAACGTGCCTTAAATCAGCCATCTGCGCTGCGCTGGCGGCATTTCCCGGGATGATCCCGCCCAGTTCCTGATTTCGGGAAACCGCCGGTGTGCTAGAATTCAGGAGTCAACTGACAGGAGAAATGTTTACTATGAAACCTCTTATTGGAGCTGCACCTCTTGTCGATCCGGAGAGAGAGAGTCTCTGGATGCTTCCCGGCTATTTCAATCTCATCAAGGAATGCGGCGGAAGCCCGATCATGATTGATCCGGTTTTCGACGAGGACGTGGCATCGCGCCTCGACGGCATTCTCATCACAGGCGGACAGGACGTCAATCCGGAGCTCTTCGGCAGAAAGCCGACCGAGAAGACCGGAGCGCCCTCAAAGGAGCTCGATGACCTGGAGTACGCGCTCCTGGACTACGCGCTAGCGCACCGGATCCCGGTATTCGGCATCTGCCGCGGCATACAGATCATCAATGTCTATTTCGGCGGGACTCTGACCGACGATCTTCCATCGGAGCGCCCCGGCATTGAGCACCACCAGGCCCATCCCTATGATCTCCCGACCCATCCCGTTAAGCTCTTCGGAAAGCTCAAGGAGCTCCTCGGGACCGATCACCTCGAGGTGAACACGCTTCACCACCAGGCCGCTGACAGGCTCGGAAAGGGGCTCGTTCTGGAGGCCGAGGCTCCGGACGGAACGCCCGAGGCTGTCTCCGGGACAGATCCTGAGCAGTACCTCCGCGCCGTTCAGTGGCACCCGGAGACGCTCTGGGTCCATCAGGAGGAGGAGCTCGTTCTCGTCAGGGACTTCATCAGGGCCGCGAGGGAGAGGCAGGCCGGGAGGAAGGACTGACACTGCGCCTCAAAAAAATTAAGGCGGCGGAATTTCTTCCGCCGCCATTTCTTTTTACGGGCGCTGCCCTGCCGCCTTACGCGCGGCTTACTTCGACTCTTCCTTCCCCGCGCGCTGCATCTCGACGAACTTCATGAGCGCCGCTACAGACTGGAAGTACTGCTTTACGTTCTCGGTGTCAGGGCTGATGGTGACGCCGAACTTCTTCTTCATCGCGATGCCGAGCTCAAGGGCGTCTATCGAGTCAAGCCCCAGGCCGTCTCCGAACAGGGGAGCGTTGGTCTCGATGTCCTCTGGCTTGATATCATCAAGATTGAGCGACTCGACGATCATCTTCTTTATCTCAAGGGCAAGCTCTGCGTTTTCCTTCTTCTCTTCCTCAGACTTTTCCATTGCAGTTCTCCGCAAAAATCCAAACCAAAATCAAAACGGAGGAGAGGCGCCGCGGCCCTCCTCCTCAAAAAGGATCAGTACCCGATGCTCCTGAAGAGCGAGCCCGGCCAGCCCTCGGGGAGCTTGCCCATGGGATCCTCGGGGAAGCCGCCCATGATGCGGACCACCCGCGGGATCTCCACGGGATCCATCGCCGCAGAGAGGCGCTTCCTGAGGTTCAGGAGGAACATGCTCTCGCTGCCGCTCGCGCGGCGGACATCGCTGCCCCGCTCGGAGAGGACTACGGCGGCCCCTATGAAGTCCCGGTTACCGATGGTGATGGGGCAGGCCGCCGCGTCGCGGATGAAGTCATCCTTCCTGATGAGGTACTCGATGCGGTCCAGGGAGAGCGCGCTGCCCTCAAGCTTCACGATGCGCCCGCTCCTTCCGGAGAACTCGAAGGTGCCGTCCGGATTGGCCTTCCCCAGATCGTCAAGGACGTGCACCTTCCTGTCATAGGGCGAGAGAACCTGCAGGCGGCGCTCGTCGGCGTTCGATACGGAAAATCCCCCGAACGGCCGCCACACCGCGTCGCTCTCCTTCCTCTCGCGGATGCCGATGGCGCCATACTCGGTGGTGCCGTAAATCTCGGTTATCGGGCAGCTGAAGAACTTCTCCCCGAGGTCAACCGCGTAGCGGGGAAGGTTCCCGCCCGAGGAGACGACGCCCGATGCCCTGGGCCCCTTTGCCGTGTCGGAGAGGCGCTTCAGGAATGAGGGCGAGGTTACGACAAACGGGGAGTCGTATTTCTTGTAGAGGAAGTTCTCCTCGGAGCGGAAGATCTGCCTGCAGGTCGGGAGACCCACGAACATCGGGACAAGCACCCGGAACATGAGACCGAAGGAGTGGCGGCAGGGAACGGTTGAGGCAAAGCAGTCGGTCTGATCGAAGACCGGATTGAAATGGCTGATGACGGAGGAGGCCTCAGCGCAGACCTCGCCCAGGCTGCGCCTGATTTCCTTGGGCTCGCCGGTGGAGCCTGAGGTGAACACCGAGTACTCGAGCTTCTCGTCAAGGTGATGGAACGGGATCCTGTGGCTTCCCCTTACGAGCTCGTCAATCGCGAGGGTGCCCGGGCCGTAGCGGAACTTTCTCTGGCTTCTCGCGAGGATGGTGCCATAGCGGGCCTTCTCGCGGGTCATGAGCTGCGGCCCCGCGAGCCCCGGGACAACCGGCTCGATTCCGGCTATCCAGCAGGCAAGGAGGGCAATGGCGAACCAGCACGCGTCATCAGTAACTATCGACGCGCGCCTTACTCCCTTTTCCTTCAGGCTGTAGGCGACTATTTCCGAGGCAGCCTGGAAATCATGCAGGGAGACTTTGCTGCCGTTCTCTCCGTAGAAAACAACGGCATCGGACTCAACCTCAAAAAGTTCATTGATGAGCATTCCGTTCTCTCTCACCCTGCTGTAGAAAAATTCTGGTTAAAAATAGGACAACCGATAATACCGTAATCCAGGTTCAAAACCAATCTTCAGAGAGCGGAGTGTAGATGTTCATCGCATAATTTTGTGAGCCCCGGGGCAGGCCACCGCTGCCCTTATGACTTTACGATCAGCACTTCGTCAAGCGGCGCCCTGCTGCTCCGGAAGGAGTTTATCTTCCGCTCATCCGCGTAGCCGAGCCCGATGCCGATGACGACCGCCTCGTCGTCAGGGATGCCCATGAACTTTCTTGCCTCCTCAGGGTAGCGCACGAACTCATAGGCAATAACCGAGTCGACGCCGTGCTCCCTTGCGGAGAGCATCAGGCTCTGGGCAAAGCCGCCCATGTCGAGCTTGCCGAAATCAGGAGTGCCTTTGTGCATGGTGAGGTAAACAATCGCCGGCGCGTCAAAGAGATCCCTCTGACAGTCGGCAATCTGGTTTCCATCATCGCCAAGGAAGCCCATGACCTCGCTCCCGAGGCGGGCCATGTTCGCACAGGCGCGCTCACCCCAGTCCTCGCGGTGCCCCGCGGCAAGATCCGAATGCCCCTTGAGCCCGGGCTCCGCGATGCCTCTGTGGTTCTCCCTGATCTCCAGAGCCCTGCTGCCTGTGGCGATGTAGACCTTCCAGGGCTGAGCGTCGCACCAGGAGGGAGCATGAATGGCATCATCCACGATGCTCCTTAAAGTCTCCTCCGGAACTTCCTGCTTCCCGAAATAGCGCACAGACCTGCGTGACCTCAAAGCCTCACTGACGTTCATATGGTTTTCTCCCTCTGGTGTCTGATGGTTATCGGTTAATGAGTTTACCTAAAACGCCAGCAATTTCCGTCTGCTCTCTCACAGTCAGCTGAACACGGAATGCTCATCCATGAGGAAATCTTCAGGGCTGATGTGCCTGATCCCAAGCTCATCCGTGAAGCTCCGGAAAACATCCCTCTCAATGACTATTTTTGGGAAGGAGTCCGGGATCTTTGAGAGCAGCGCCATTTTCCGCCCGGAACCGTTTTCCTGGTCTGTCCCGCACCGGACAGTGATATACGCCTGCTCATCAATGTGCCTCACGGCGAGGCCTGTCTCATAGGGCGAGTCCTTACGGTCATAGAGTATTCCGGCGCTGACCTCATACCCCCTCCTTATGAGCTCGCAGTACACCGCTGTCTCGATAAGACGCCCGTACTGAGGCGCGGCAAAGCCCGAGGCAGCGCAGAGAAGCCCGGTGTCAGCGAAGAAATACGAGAAAGGAGAGCCCACCTGCCTTCTCCCCCTGATGTCGTATCTCGCTGACCTTCGGATGAGGAGGGAGTCCTGCAGCGCCCTGAGGTATGACCCCACGGTGTTGCCGTTGGTTCGCCTGCCCCGCTCTCTCAAAAGGAGCCCCGCAAGCCCCGCTGCGCTCAGCGGTGCGCTTCCCGCTGACGCGATCCCGCTGATGATGTCCTGGAGCAGCATGCTGTCCCTGAGGCAGCTGTCCCTCACAGCCATACGGCAGATCTTCCCGAGATGCTCCCTGAGGAATGACCTCTTTATACGGCAGATCTTCCCGAGATGCTCCCTGAGGAATGACCTCTTTTCTTCTGGAGAGCTGCAGGCGGCGATGCCGGGGAGCCCGCCATAAAGGAGGTATCCCTGAGTGAGTTCTCCGGATCAGTGCCTCTGGCCTCTGAGTATTCCCTGAGAGAGAGCGGCTCCACCGGGATCTGGCAGCAGCGCCCGCGGAGCGATGTCGGAAGGTTCAGAGGGAGCATCTCAGGGCCGCTGCATGTGACAAAAACCTCGGTCTGTGGCATGTGCAGGAACCCGTTCAGCGTATCGGCAAAGGTAACCATCTCACCATCCGGGAGATACGGGTTCGGTACGCTCTCGCAGCAGTCTATTTCATCA
>ONIT01000090.1 GCA_900317945.1 uncultured Pseudomonadota bacterium | reverse complement strand
GAGTACGTATTCGGATCTGAGCCTGCTCCTGTTGAGCCCGCTCCTGCTCCTGTACAGAAGCAGACCGTCAGCGAGGATCATTCCCTGTCTTCTGACGTTCTCTTCGACTTCGGCAAGTCAACCCTCAAGCCTGAGGGAAAGGCTGCTCTCGACAAGTTCTACTCTGACTACCAGGCTGAGAACCTCGAGAACTCCCACCTGACCATCAGCGGCTACACTGACCGCATCGGCTCTGACGCTTCCAACCAGAAGCTCTCTGAGGCACGTGCCAACTCCGTTGCCGCATACCTCCAGTCCCTCGGCATGAGCGCTGATGACATCTCTGTTGTCGGCTACGGCGAGTCCAATCCGGTTTCCGGAACTGACTGCGACGGCATCAAGGACAGAAAGGCTCTTATCAAGTGCCTCGGTGTTGATCGCCGCGTAGAGATCAACGTTACCGGTGTCAAGACCACCGTTGTTGAGAAGTAATTGATCTGAGGCTGCCCCTGAGGCAGTCTGGGATATAATGGAACCGGCTCCGAATGGGGCCGGTTTTTTCGTTTCCTTTCAGTTTTACAGTTATGTACTAGAAATGACGCTTCAGATTTTTCTGAAGCATATTCAAGTGCCATCGCTGTAAGAAGTCGTCCGAGGACGAGCTGAAAGCAATTAAGACTAAGAATAGTTCCGGCAACTGTTTGTCAGCAAACATCCGGATTTTTAACGGCAGCCTGCGCTGGCATGCGACAGCTCTGATTTGAGCAGCGGAAGTCTGCAGACTGCCTGAAGTGAAACTGATGTTTAGTACATTGTACTGGTTGAATGAGTTCTATAAATTGCTCAAATTTATGTAACTTACTGAATTAGCGATTTTTTATAAAACCTGCACCAGTTTTTAGTACAAGTTTTAGAAAAACTCAGTCGTTTCCGGCTCCCGGATCCGTAGCCATCGGGCGGGAGCAAGGCGTCAGAAGGAGCAGAAAGTGTCAAAAGATCAGCGCATACCCATTACCATTCTCACCGGATTTCTCGGAAGCGGAAAGACCACCATGCTCAACCACTGGGTCCACCAGCCCGAGATGAAGGACTGCGCTGTCCTCATCAACGAGTTCGGCAGCGTCGGGCTCGATCACGAGCTGGTGCAGCAGGTCGACAACTCGGTCGTGCTGCTCTCCTCGGGATGCATCTGCTGCACCCTGCAGTCCTCGTTCGTGAACTCCCTCCTCGATCTCTTCAAGAAGGCGCTCCGCGGCGAGATCCCGAGATTCAGCAGGGTGGTAATCGAGACCACCGGGCTCGCCGATCCGGGCTCCCTCCTCAGCATCATCTGCTACGACCAGTTCGTCGCGCAGCGCTTCCGCTATGACGGCACCGTTACCGTCATCGACGCGAGCCACATCAGGGAGCAGGTGAAGAAGCAGTACGAGTCGGTAAAGCAGATCGCTCTCGCCGACGCCATCGTCATCAGCAAGGAGGACCTCGTCGACAAGGACGAGATCGCGGCCATCAGGGAGATGTGCTCGCGCCTCAACTCTGCGGCCCCTGTCTACACGGCCCTCAACGGCGATCTTTCAGCCGATATCCTGAAGGAGATCGGACCCTACCAGCACGGCGGCATCAAGGATCCGAAGGAAATCAGCTCCTGGCTCAGGGCCGAGAGCTCAGACCTCGGCGTCGCTACGGTCCCCGTGCGCGAGGTGAAGAAGGCCGGGCCGGGCCTCGGGCTCCTCAAGAAGGCCCCTATCAGCGTCCACAGCGACATCTCGACCTTCAGCATGAAGTTCGACAAGCCGCTTGACGGAATAAAGCTGATGGACGCGCTTGACGCCGTAACCATGCAGTTCGGCGACTCGCTCCTCCGCGTTAAGGGCATCATCAACCTCACGAACAGCGATCAGCCCATCGTCATCCACGGCGTCTACGGCGACATCTATCCGACCGCGACGCTTGACGAGTGGCCGGAGGGGAAGCCCTCGAGCACCATCGTCTTCATCGCCCGCGAGACCGTCGCGAAGCAGATGGAGGCGCTCTTCAGGGACATCCTGCTGAACGACTATTAATCAAGGGCCCGGGAGCTCAGACTTCCGGTCTTTTTCATCTACTCCAGAGCACCGGAGGCCCCATGGACAGGTACGATCTCGCTCTTCTCACGCTTCTTCGCACCCTTCTCTCGAGGAGGGGAAGCGCGGTCCTCGCTGACCGCACCGGGCTCCCCGGCGCCGTCGCCGAAATCCTCGCGGAGAAAACCGACGACGACATCAGGGGCATACTCCTCTCCGCCCACCGCCTCGCGGCGGGCTCGGCAGACCGCCTGAGCCTTCTTGGCGAGCTTGCCTGCCTCCTCCCGGAGCTCTCGGAGAGCATGATGAGATCCGCTCCGAAGGAGAGCGCTCCGGCGCCGGATCCCTACGCGCTGGTCCTGAGCTCCGACGGGGACATTTCCGCGGAGGTTCGTGAGAGGATCCTTAAGGGCGACATCACGAAGCTTGTCATCAACTACAGCCTCAACTGCCGCAACAGCCCGTTCCAGAACCTCCCGGGGCTACGCGAGGTGAATTTTCCCATAGCGACAGGCCCTCTCTGCGCGAGCCTTGACGGCCTCTTCTTCCGCTGCCGCGAGCTTGTGTCAGTGCGGAGCATCGACTTCGGTAAGGCGAAAAGCGCGCAGTGCCTATTCTGGTGCTGCGGCAACCTCCGCGCGGCCCCGGAGTGCGACGTCTCGGGTCTCACCGACGCGAACTCGATGTTCGAGCAGTGCCAGCGCCTCCGTGAGGCGAGGAGCCTCAATTTCGCACAGGCGCGCGACGTCCACAGCATGTTCAGGGGTTGCTCGCTCCTTGAGAACGTCTCGGGTCTCCGGATGCCGGAGGCCGCGGACGCGCACTCGCTCTTCGAGGGCTGCGTGCATCTTGCCGAGGTGCCGGATCTCGGCATCAGGAAGGGCGCTGACGTGAGGGACATCTTCCGGGGCTGCATCAGGCTTCAGAACAGAAAGGTGTGAGGAGGGCAGGAGATGGAGAGAATGTCGCTCGGTGAGCGCACTCAGAGCCCCGCGCTCCGCGAGGCTCAGCGCGCCGTATTCTGCATGGCTCTTCCGGGCTTTGTCCGCATCGGGACGCTGCCGCTTGTGACGGCGCTCCGCGGGGCTCTCGGGGATAATCCTGAGGTTTTCACGGGGAGTGATGGGGACGGCCTTGTAACGATCTCCCTCACCGGGCCATCGCCCGCAGCGTCAGTGAGCAAAAGCCTCAAGGAGGCGCTGTCCGGCGCGTCCTCAGGGAGTGCCGGCGGAGTGAGGATTTCCGCGGGGCAGCGCTCCGCCCTCCTCTCCGGGGATGATCTCCGGGAGCTCTCAGAGGGCTCCGCTGACATCATCTCGGCGGCCCTCCTCCACGCGGGAGTGCTCGATGTCAGGGCCGGGGCGATAGTCAACGCCGCGAACACCACGCTCCTCGGCGGAGGCGGAGTTGACGGGGCAATCCACCGCGCGGCGGGGCCGGAGCTTTTCGATGCCTGCCGGAAGCTCAATGGCTGCGCGACGGGCGAGGCGAAAATCACTCCCTCGTACAGGATGAGGCAGTCAGACTTCATCATCCACACGCCGGGGCCGGTGTGGCACGGGAGGCCCCATGACCGGGAGCTCCTGGAGTCCTGCTACCGGAACTCCGTGAGGCGCGCCATTGAGAACGGGGTGAGGAGCGTCGCCTTTCCCTGCATCTCGGCAGGAGTCTACGGCTGCCCGCTTGAGGTCTCGGCTGACACCGCTCTCGGGACAGTCCTCGGGAGGTCCGCTCTTCCGGAGTGCCGCGGGATTGCCGTGTATTTCTGCTGCTACCGTGAGGGTGAATATGAGGCCTACCTTGAGTGCCTCAGGAAATTCCGGGCTGACTGACCTCTTTCTGCTCCCCTGAGACGCACTCCGCCTTCCCTTAAGTTCATTTTAGCGGTGAATGATTGTATACTTGAAAAGGCGGCTTCTCACAGGGCAGAAATTTATGGCGATTCATCAGTTTTACCGTTTGAAGGAGATAATCGAGAAATATCTTCCTTCAGATCAGATTGAGCGGATTCACGCCGCATATGAGACCGCGAAGAATGCCCATGAGGGGCAGACCCGCTCGAGCGGCGAGCCGTATATTACCCATCCTGTCTCTGTTGCCTGCATCCTGGCCGACCTCCACCTTGACTGCGAGGCCATCATGGCCGCGCTGCTCCACGACGTGGTGGAGGACACCCCGGTAACTGGTGACCAGCTCCGGCAGCTCTACGGCGACACCGTCGCGAACCTGGTCTCGGGCGTTACGAAGCTCGACAAGCTGCAGTTCTCCGACTACCGCGAGGCGCAGGCCGAGAACTTCCGCAAGATGATCATGGCCATGGTCTCGGACATCCGGGTCATCCTCATCAAGCTCGCCGACCGCACCCACAACATGCGCACCATCGGCTCCCTCCGCCCGGACAAGCGCCGCCGCATCGCCCGCGAGACCCAGGAGATTTACGCCCCTATCGCGAACCGCCTCGGCATCCACTCCATCAAGGATGAGCTCGAGGAGCTCTGTTTCGAGGTGATGTACCCGGTCCGCTCCAGGGTGATAAAGGAGGCGGTGGCCTACGCCAGGAAGAACCGCACCGGCGTCGTGGACCGCATTACCGGGGACATCACCGCAAGGCTCGGGAAGTTCAATGTGAAGCTTGTCCGGGTCACGAACCAGCAGCCCGCCCCCTATATCATCTACGACCGGATGAAGACCGCCCACGAGCCCTTCCACGAGATCATTGACACCTATACCTTCAGCGTCGTAACCGACAACATCGACAACTGCTACCGCGCCCTCGGGGTAATCCACAACCTTTACAAGCCCAAGCCTGCCCGCTTCATGGACTACATCGCCATCCCGAAGTCGAACGGCTACCAGTCGCTCCACACCTCGGTCATCGGGCCCCACGGCGTGCAGATTGACGTCATGATCCGCACCGACTACATGGACCGCCTCGATGACAAGGGCGTCGCCGCCGAGTGGGCCTACGACCTCAAGGACGATCCGGAGAGCTCCATCGTGCAGTCGAAGGCCAAGCTCTGGGTCAAGAACCTCCTCGAGCTGCAGGAGAGCGTCGGAAACTCCTTCGAGTTCATTGAGAACGTCAAGACCGACCTCTTCCCGGACGAGATTTACGTGTTCACTCCGGAGGGGAAGATATTCTCGCTGCCGAACGGCGCCACGGCGGTGGACTTCGCCTATGCCGTGCACACCGACCTCGGCAACCACTGCGTGGGAGCGAGGGTCGACAAGATGCCATATCCTCTCGCGAGGCCCCTGATGTCCGGGCAGTCGGTCGAGATCATCACGAGGAGCAGCGCGGTTCCGAGCGCCGCGTGGCTCGCCTTTGTCGTCACGTCCCGCGCCCGCTCCAAGATCAGGCAGTACCTGAAGGGCATCAATGACGCCTCCGCGATTGTGCTCGGGCGCCGCCTCCTCATGCACGCGCTGGGGAGCGTCAGGATCGAGGACATCCCCCAGGCCGACATCGACCGCGTGGTCATGGAGACCCATCACCTGGACTTCAATGACCTCCTCCATGACATCGCGCTCGGAAACGAGATCAACGTCATCATCGCGCAGAAGCTGATGGGAAGCAGGATGCCGGTCGACTCGCCCGCGGCCGGGCGCTACGGGAAGCACGCCCCGGTGAAGGGCGCGTTCGGCACGGTGGTAAGCTTCGCGAGCTGCTGCCATCCTATTCCGGGAGATCCGATTGTCGCGCATGTAACCCCGGGGAAGGGCGTCGTCGTCCATACCGAGGGCTGCCGCAACCTCAAGGGCTCCGGCGCTGACAGCTGCATGCTCATCGAGTGGGACATGGAGGGCTGCCGCGGCATGCTCTTCCCGGTCCTCGTTAACATTGTCCTTGAGAACCGGCCCAACATCCTTGCGGATCTCGCCGGGGTAATCACCGGAACCGGAGCGGAGATTGACGGAATCAAGACCGAGGAGAACATCGACGGGACCACATCCGCGTCGGTTACTCTCGGAGTGCAGGGCAGGGTGCACCTCGCCGAGGTCATAAAGAAGGTGCGGATCATGCCCGGGGTCGCGAAGGTCTCAAGGCAGCGCCAGCAGTAGGCTGATGACCCGGGCTGGCGTGAGGAGGGAGTATGAGGTTTGACGGACGTCTGCCTGCCGATCTCGTTGCTGACGAGAAGGTCTGCGCCGAGCTCATGACCGAGCAGGGGAGCGCCCAGGCGCTGACCCGCATGACGCAGTGGGAGTTCGACTTCCGCGGCATCAGGATCTCCGCGCTCTCCTCGCTCGCGGAGGGCAATGACTCCGTCATCATCGTGCAGGGCATCGCCGAGACCTGGTGGAAATACCTTCCTTTGATCCTCGAGCTCAACAGCCGCGGCATCTCCGTCTACACCTTCGATCTTCCCTCGCAGGGCAGATCCGGCCGCTTCAACCGCGATCACGACCGGATTTACATCAGGTCAATGTCGGACTACACCGAGTGCCTGAAGACCTTTGTCTCCTCTCTTCACCTTGAGAGCTATTCGGTAATCTCGAACTCCTGCGGCGGGCTTATCTCGCTCTCGTCAGGGATCCTGAAGAACGCGGCGCACGCGGTGTTCGTCGCGCCCATGCTGAAGCCCGTTCTTCCCCTCGAGGCGGCGGCACCCTTCGTCGCCCAGACCGTTGCCTTCTTCATCCGCCTCCTCCATCTCCGCCCGATCTACTGCCCGGGGAACGGCGGCTACAAGAAGGTCGTGTTCTGGGACAACATCAGGACCCACTCGGAGAAGCGCTACGAGCTCTACCAGGCCTTCTACCAGAGGAACCGCGCGGCGGCCGTCGGCGGCGTCACCTGGCCGTGGCTCGCCTCGGTGCTTTCCGCGAAGCCTGTTGCCCCTCAGTGTCCGTCGCTCTTCATCATCCCGGGGGATGACCAGGTGGTGAGGTCGGATCTCACGAGGCGCTTCGCCACCTCATGCCCGGCAGCGTCAGTCATGGAGATCCCGGGCGCCTACCATGACATACTGAACGAGGCTGACAGCTACCGCCTGCCGGCCGTCGGAAGAATATTCTCGTTCCTCCTCGACATGCAGCCCATCGGCAGGTGACGCCTGAGGCTCAGTTCAGCGTGATTATGTACGAGCGGCTGAGAACTTCCCCGAGTGGCTTCCCGCCTATCCTGACTCCGTCCCAGAGCTCCTTGGGATCCCGGCAGGAGAAAATCACCTCACCGTCAACGTGCGTATCACCGGAGCACTGTGTGTTGATGTAAGGACTCTCGGGGGTATCACGCGGCAGTATCTTGACTTTAATCGGTATGCTTTCATTATGGATACCATAGAACCTGCCGTCATCAACGTAATAAAAAGCGAGGTTGAGGCCGACAAGCACCACCTCAAAGTCAAAAATCTCCTTCGGGACAAGAGAGCGCGCCTCTGTCTTTTCCCTCCTGGTCCACCCGAGCTGATCCTCGTAAAGGTGCTCGCCGTCCCCGAAGAAATTACGGAGGACAACTTTTCTGTCCATAGCTGCTGCCTTTTTCAATGAAATGCCGGCTCATTTTACTCGTCAATGGCATCTGCCCTGTGCTCGCAAAGCGCGGAGCTTCCTTGTTATGCCCTGATGATATTTGCGGCTGAAGAGCGTGTATCAGGCTTCAGTGGAGGCAAATCTGTCGTACCTGGGCATAATTATTAATTTTAATGTTATCTGACTCTTCTGAATGAAAATAAACAGTTTTTGATTCTGTATTGCATAATTTAATACATGTTATTATTGCCTGTATTCATGATAAATTATGTATGATGACAATATAACGCCGGGTAATAAATCAGGCAATAACCGGGTAATAAAATGGGCGGCTGGCACTGAGAGGTGCAATAAGATTTCAATATTTGTCATAATAGATCATAATTATGGACATTTCTGACATCTGACTCATTCCGAAATGGAAGCAGGGAGCTCCGAATCATAAATTTCATAATTTATTGCCTGATTTATTACCCATATACTTTTCAATGTGTATGGGTAATAAAGTAGGTAATAAATCCAAGGCTGAGCATGAGGACTTCCAGGCAGGTTGTAAATGAGCAGATCCGATGGTCGGTCCTGTCTGCCAATCTCCTGGAAGCCTGCCTTCCTTACCTCATTTTAGGTGTGCAGTGTGATGACAGAATTAACAGATCCCGCGCCGCAGCTGCAATAAAATGATTGTGGAGCATGCGTCATGATGCCGCATGCCTCTCTGGATATCCTCTGCAACAAGCCCTGAAGGAGCCGCCTTTATGCCTTTTACCATT
Organism: uncultured Pseudomonadota bacterium; assembly: GCA_900317945.1. GTDB lineage: Bacteria > Pseudomonadota > Gammaproteobacteria > Enterobacterales > Succinivibrionaceae > UBA2810. The sequence goes on along the minus strand of ONIT01000090.1, from coordinate 12,476 downwards.
GTCTGCAAAAAACTTTCGGAAGTCAGTGCTGACGCAGCTGTTGAGACAGTGTTCGCTGATCCAGGCACGGCAGCTGGCAGAGCGGTTGTGAAGACTGTCGATGCCTCACTATCCGACGGCTCCGGGATGAGCTTCAGCAAGGTGATTCAGGCTGAGATCCCCTCATCCGTCAGCAATGAGGAGTCAGGCAGAGAGCTCTCACTTGCGTACAGGGACGCGCTGGAGCTTGTCATAAAGAACGGCTGCGGCAGCGTCGCGTTTTCTCCGCTCCCTTCAGGCGGCTCCATTCCTGATGATGCGCTGAGGATCGCATCATCGGCGGTCTCTGAATTTCTCCTGGAGCATGACCTGGATGTCTTTCTTGCCGTGCCTGAGAGGGACGCGCTTCCGCTCAGCAGCGAGCTCACTGATGAGGTGAGCCGCTATGTCGAGGGCAATTATTCCGGTGGTCCGGATGATGAATCCGGTGAATTATATTGTGCCTGTGATGTCCCGCATGACACACTTGCTGATGTTTCCTGCAAATACAGCATGGCGGCTGGTGCCGTTTCATTCGGGGCAAGGCTCAGAAAGTCCCTTGATGTCCTTGTCGGGCATTTGGACGAGTCCTTTTCCGACACGCTGATCCGGCTCATCAGGGCCAAGGGTAAATCCGATGTCGAGGTCTACAGGAAGGCGAACATCGACCGCAGGCTGTTTTCGAAGATCCGCTCAAAAAAAGGATATACCCCGAAAAAGCCGACCATCCTCGCGCTTGCCATAGCGCTTGAGCTCTCCATTGATGAGACCAGGGATCTTCTGGAGCGGGCGGGCTACGCACTTTCGCACGCGAGCAGGTTCGATGTGATAGTGGAGTATTTCATAAAGAACAGGGTATACGACATCTTCACGATCAACGAGATCCTCTTCAAGTTTGATCAGCCGCTTCTCGGAGGCTGATCATTTGTCGCTTTCAAGGCGACCTCTGAGCCTCCTCATTTCCCTATGATGCTCCTGTATCTGGAATACAGGAGGTTCACCATGAAGAAGAATTCCACAGAGCTCGCTTTTATCCTCGACAAGAGCGGTTCCATGCACGGCCTTGAGAAGGACACCATCGGCGGCTTCAACTCCATGCTGGAGAAGCAGAAGGCTGCCGAGGGCGAGTGCCGGGTCACTACCGTGCTGTTTGACACCGATTACACCCTGCTCCATGACCGCATTGACATCGCTGCGGTAAGGCCGATGACCGAGGAGGACTACTGCGCCGGCGGGACAACCGCCCTCCTTGACGCGGTCGGCACCACCATCGACAAGATCAGGAACGTTCAGAAGAACTCTGCTGAGGAGGGACGCGCCGAGAAGGTGCTCTTCGTCATCATCACTGACGGCCTGGAGAACTCCAGCCATGAGTACTCCCTCAAGAATGTCAGGGGCATGATTGAGGAGCAGAGGAAGAACGGCTGGGAGTTTGTCTTCCTCGGCGCCAACATAGACGCGGTTGAGACCGCTGGGGATCTCGGCATCAGCAGGGACCTCGCAGCGGACTACTTTTGTGATGAAGAGGGAACCGAACGGAATTTTGATGCTGTGTCCGATGCAGTGAGCTGCTATCGCATGAATGCCAGGGTTGAAAGCAGCTGTCTTGGGAAAGTCCGTGAATATTTCAGGAAGCGCGGCGGCAGGAAGAGCTCAGACTAGTGAGGTGAACGGCTGAGGTGACACCCCGCTGAGTGCGGAGTGTTCCGGGGAGGGAGAGAGGCCCCATGGCGGACTGACAACCCCCATGCAGCCGCCGCAGGGGGCAACTGAGAAACTGAGGGGAGGAAGCCATGGCTGCCTCCCCTTCCCGTTTCCGGACATCATGCCAGCGGTGATTCACCTGGCACCAGGAGCGAATGCGCATTCTGCACCTGCCTCACTCCTTTTCTGCAAGTGTTCCTCCCGCGGAAAATGAATTCTGAGGCAGATGCCTGATCCTGTGCGTCAGTGCTGCGCTAATATATGAGCAGTACTGTGATGCAAGGGGAGAAAGGCTTTGTCAGACACCGTAAAATTCACCGTAAGCGCTGACCGCGCCGTAAAAGAGCAGTGCGAGGAGCTCTTCAGGGATCTAGGGCTGAACCTCAATATTGCCATCAACCTGTTTCTCCGCCAGTCCCTCCGCGACGGAGGCATTCCGTTTGATATCCGCCTCGCGGGTAAAGATGGCGGAGCTGAGAGAGAGTCGGAAATGGAGCGCATAGCGGATGATCCGGCGGCAAAGCGCTATTCGAGCGTGGAGGAGGCGCTGAAGGATCTGAGGACTTAGCGGCATGAGCCTTGGGCGCAAAGTTCCGGCTGTCAGGGCATGGTGAAGAGGAAATAAACGTGAACTGGGAAGAACAAAGTAAAGGCTGAGGACCATGCTGCGGCCAGGTACATTGAAGATGCGGAGCTCTGCGCACATGTCCTCTCAGCAATGATGAGAAAACGCGAGAAAACGCGAGGAGCTCGGCATGTCACGGCGCGAGCTGGCCGAAAGATGCGGCATTTCTGAATCATCTGTCTCCCGTATCGAATCATTTGAGACATCACCGAAGATCGATACTATCCTGAGAATGATGAGTAGACTGTGGTTTGGCTTAACAATAACTGCGGTTGCTGGCAAATGATTGGGTTCCAGACCAGCTAGGTGCTCGATCTTAATGGCTGGTTATTCCAAATTTCATCTTTCATGGAGAGCGAGAGATCCTGAGTTGTTTGGCCTGAACAAGAAGATAATATGGTATTACTGCATGATCATATTCAGATGCGAATATTTTTTATTTTGGGGAGAAAGTTTTTTACTGTCAGCGTTTTTTGTCAACTTTTATTGTTTTGTTATGCGCATCACACTTTAACAGTGCTATCCTCCATTATCATGCCATGTGACAAATCCTGTCGGATAATTTTTGCCCAGCGTATAAAAGGATAGCAGTACAGCAGCGCTGAGTTGATTTTCATTTTATAAATTTATAATCATGTTGGAGGATGTCTTGTTAGATTACTCCGAGGCATTTGAATGGTACAGAAAAGCTGCCGAGCATGGAAATGCATCAGCTCAGTACAGATTGGGGGAAATCTACTTTAACGGCTTTGGTGTCGAGAGAAACATTGCCGAAGCAAAGAAATGGTTCTTAAGCGCTGCAGAACTGGGCAATGCAGATGCTCAATTTACGATTGGCTGGATGAACCAAACAGGGTATGGCCTGCCGCAGGATTTCGAGGAAGCGCTTAAATGGTACAGCCTTGCGGCAGCACAGGGCAATGTATCGGCCCAATGCAATCTGGCCAATATGTACTATAACGGCTTTGGGCTTAAGAAAGATTATGCCGAGGCAGCTGACTGGTACCGGAAGGCCGCTGAGCATGGATACAGCGTTGCACAGTTTGATCTGGGCTTTATGTACGATTCAGGCCGTGGGGTTGAACGTGATCGTGCTGAGGCTTCAAAGTGGTACAGCAAGTCGCTTGAGCAGAATCAGGAGTCATCTCAGTGCAAGTTTAAGGAACAAGTATTTGAATTGTTCTGCAAGGCTCAAGAACAGGCAGATGCCGAGGCGCGGCATAGCATTTGTAAAAGCATCAAAAATATAATTGACCGGTTGAAAAAAAACAGCCGCAGCCATAGAGCTTACAGCCTTTCCAGCGATGCTCTTCGTCTCCCGATGGCTTTGGTTATTCAGACTAACCCTGTTATGCAGGCTGATAAAACTGTCAGAAAGGAATATATCAGCGGGCTCAGAGCATATCTTGCAGAAAGAGGCTGGGATAATTTTAATCCTGTCAGAGTGCTTTTTCAGACATACGAAAGCGTAGTCATGTCCTCCGGCGGTACAGAAACAGAGCATGGAATTGATTATTACGGACTCTACCTTCTGCTGGATGTTTTGTATATTCTGGAATTCACCGGAGTAAATCCGGAGTCTGCCGAGTGGGAAAGCCTTAAAGAAAAATTACTCGAGTATGCCAAAGGGCGTCATGCGGAATCTGACTATATTGAACTGATAATACGCAATTTCAAATTTAATAATATAAAACCAGCACGGATAATGATTACTGCCACAATGAGCGCCGGGAAGTCAACTTTTGTCAATGCGCTCAGCGGCAAATATGTCTCGCTCTCAAGGAACCTCGCCTGCACCAGCAAGATCCGCTACATCGTTAATAAGGCATATGAGGACGGCTGGTCTTACAAATATGATGACGGTCTGTACGTTACTCAGGACCAGCATGAACTTCTGGAAGACTGTGCGGAGAACAAGTCAGACAGCATTACGGCTGCAATAAATTTCCACGGGATGCTGTCATCCGAAAGGCTGGTTCTTATTGACTCACCGGGCGTAAATTCATCTGAACACCCGGAACACAGAAAAATAACCGAGCGCATGATCACAGGCTGGGAATACGAGCTGCTGGTTTACATCATGAATGCCACTCAACTCCGCACTGATGACGATAAGGACCATCTCAGCTACGTGAAGAACCACATAGGCAGCAGGCCAGCGATTTTTGTGCTCAACTTTATCGATGAAATTGATCCTGAAAATGAGGATCTGAATGAAATTATTACAAGGCAGCGCAGGTACCTTAAAGACAATGGGATTGAGAATCCCATTATCTGCCCTCTGTCGGCAAAGGGCGGCTATTTCTCAAAACAGTTTAAGGAAGGCGCCCTGTCGCGTTCGCAAACCAGGGAGCTGTACTGCCTTATTGATATGATGAGCCGGTTTGATTTGCCCGGTTATTATGAAAGTAATTTCGGCATAAAAATTTCGGATTTTGTGACAGAGGAAGAGCAACTTCAAAAAACTTCTGGGTTATTATGCGTCGAGAAATTGATATTAAAACTGACAAGGGGACACAGCTAAGATGATGCAGGTATTTGTCAAGTACAATCCTTATCGCATTAAGACTCAGATCCAGATTAACGGCAGGGATGTCGCAGAGGACAGCCCGCTGTACAAAAACCTCAGGGGCAAGAGGCTTCAGGAATGGATTGGCAGGTTCCCAAGGACGCTTGTCGATACGCTTAATACCAATGAGTTCTATATAGAGTTCTACGGAATGCAGCTTGACTGGGACGATTTTGAGGGGGTGTTCCTGGATGCAGAGAAGTCTGGATTAATTAGGAAACTCGGCCTTCACTTCAGGGAGGGTAAATCGTCTGACGAGTCGATAAGGGACAGAATTGTCGGCGTATTCAAGGATTTGCAGGAGGGGCCTGTTGAAGCGTTCAAAAACGAGAAACTGAAACAGGCGTTCGATAAGGTAAATGACTCCGTTTTTCCGGTCAATGTCATAGCTACCATGAGCTCCGGCAAGTCGACGCTCATCAACGCGCTGCTTGAAAAGAAGCTGATGCCTTCCAAAAATGAGGCCTGCACTGCAACGATCACCCGTATCACAGACAATGACTCGGATAGATTCACGGCAGTGGCTTACACTGGTGATACTGTACTCCAGAGAATACCGGAACTGACCTATGAGGTCATGGACGAACTGAATAGCAGGGCTGATGTAACCCACATTGACGCAGAGGGAAATATCCCCTTCCTTAATGCTAATGATACAGCTTTAATGCTGGTTGACACTCCGGGCCCTAACAATTCACAGAACGATGCCCACAAGAAAGCAACCTTTAGGGCGATAAACAATGACTCAAACAACCTGATCCTGTACGTGCTGAACGGAACCCAGCTCTCGACGAATGATGACAAGGGGTTGCTTGAGTACGTTGCCGATCAGATCCAGAAAGGCGGAAAAATGATGCGTGACCGCTTTCTGTTTGTTATAAACAAGATGGACTGCTTTGAACCGGAAAAAGAGGATATCGCCGATACCATCGAATCAGCCAGGAACTATTTGCACAAATTCGGCATCGATGATCCTCAGATATTCCCGTGCTCTGCTTTTACCGCACTTAATATAAAGACCGACCTCGCAGGTGTAGATCCCGATAAGATTACCAGGGCGGAGGAGCGCAAGCTGCCTTCAGGCGCAAGAAGTGCCCTGAATATGATCTATACCTTTGAGGACAATCCGTCCATGCATCTGGAGCAGTATTCAACGCTCTCGCCCAGTGCCCAGAAAGAGCTTGAATACAGGCTGAGCAAGGCAGAAGAAAACGGGGACCTCAAGGAGCAGGCGCTTATACATTGCGGAATCTGCTCCATTGAGGCGGCAATCACGGCCTATGTAAAGAAATACGCCAGAACCAAAAAGGTAAAGGATCTGGTCGAGACTTTCGAGCAAGTGCTTGAGAGCTCAAAAGTTCTTGCTACTGCCAAAGAACGTGTAGCCACCGATGAGAAGGCTGCGGAGGCGGCGAGGAAGCGTGCCGAGGCTGTTGAGGCTAGGATCCAGAACGGACAGGAGGCTGCAGAATTCAAGAAGAATATAGAAGCACTGAATCCGATGGACAATCTCAGGGCTAAGGTGGATCAACTGAGCACGGATGCAAATAATGAGGCCAGCAAAACCTTTGCACATTATGGAGATGAGATAACAAGCCGAGAAGAGGCCAAGAGACTCGTGACGGAGTTTGCCGAGAGGGGATCTGATTCCATTGCAAAGCTGGCTACAGAAATAGAAAGCGCGGTTAACAGTGAAGTTATAGAAACCGGCAAAAAGCTGCTTATGGCGTACCAGGAGAAACTGGCAAAGATAGATGAGTCTGTCGGATGTTACGACTCACTTGATTTCAGCACGGCAGACCTCATTAAGGGATCCCTGGGCCAGATGAAGGGCAATGTTGCGGCGCAGTTTACTGATGAGTTCGCAACAAAGACGGTTGAGGATGTCGGAACTGTCACTTATGAAGACAGAAGCTGGTATGAGAAGGTAGGGCAGAAAAAAGAGAAGGTTTTCGTAGGCAACGAGCAGGTTGAAGTCGGAACAAGAAAAGTGAAAACGGGCTCTCACAGGGAAAAGGTCGGAACGAGGTCCGTAGAAAATCCGAACAGAAAGGGATTTTTCGGTTTTTTCAAGTTCTGGCAGCCGAATTATATCGAGGAAGATGTATATCGTGATGTAGACGATTTCAAGGACGAGACAATATACGAAACCAGAGCAAAGTACAAGGAAGTGATGAAGGATGTCTTCGAAGAGCGTCATGAAAAGATCGAGCATTTCTCTGTCAAGACAAGTGACATTCAGGCAGGATTAATCAGCCAGTACAGAAGGGATCTCAGCGACGGTCTGGAAAAATCGCTCGATCATGCTGAAGAACTGATTAAAGACATAAAGATCCAGTTCACAGATATGTTTGATGAGCTTGACGGGTACATCAAGGACAAGTATGAAGAGCTTAAGAAATGTACCAGCGATGCTGATTCAACCAAAGCTGCTCTTGAGGAGAACAGAAAAGTGCTGGCGTGGATTGAGGGCAATCAAAAGGAGATAAATGAAATCCTTGATATCTGATGGAACTGTCTATGTCAAAATCAGGTGATGCTACGAATCCGCAGCAGGCTGTTGATTTGGCTAATGCTGCCGCCGAAAGACAGATGAAAGCAGATGAAGAGCGAATCAGAAGACTCATGGAAGAGCTGGCTGCAGCTAAAAGAGAGGCTGAACAGGCATTAGGCCGAAAAAAGTCCAGTATGGATCTGTTGTGTGGTTGATTGGAGGTATACGCAAAAATGCATAAGCAGGTAAAAGAATTCCTTGGCAAAGGTGATATCAGGGGACTCAGATATGTTTTCCTGGATTCTCTTGATGTTGATCCGACTTTTGAAGATTATCAGGACGACTATGATAATTGTGAGAAGGTCAGCGGCTTTTTTGAGAAGAATCATGAACTTACTCCCTTTGCTGACAGATCCCAGTGGAATAATGATTACTGGCAGAGACTCAAAAGAGATTTGGAAAAGAATTTTTCCAGAGAAAGATTCGAGCATATGAAAGCTGTTGCCATGGTTGTGTACGCTGATAAGGCAGCCAGGCTTCTTAATGAGCGGAAAAAGAAGGCGTCAGGCAGTTCTTCAGTAAAACCTGACACAGTAAAATGTGCCGGGGCAGGATCATCGCACTCGACAGCATCGAGTGTGGATGAGGCTAATGCGGCCGCAGAGAAACTGATGAAAGAGGATGAAGATCGGCTCAAAAGGCGCAAGGAAGAGCTGGCAGCAGATAAGAGAAGACAAGAACAGCAGAGTCGGCTAAATGCAGAGGGGCAGAACACAACATATGGCTCGGGCAGTGTGCATGGTAGCCAACAGCACGATGATGGAAAAAAAAACAACAATGGGTGTCTCGGTCTGGGTCTGATCGTCGTAGGAGTGGTAGTGCTGATTGGGGCAATAGTTGTACTCGGCAGAAGTTAAACGATGAATCAGTTCCTGAAGGAAAAGCTGATGTCAGGGAAATTAGTATGTCGGTCGTAAGTTTTGACCATCTGATTATTAAGACTGAGGAATCGAAGTTTGAGCTGTCTGATGATGAGCCACTGACTCTGAAAAAAACGGTAAGTGGTAAACCTCATTATTATCAGATCGTGAAGGACGAGGATAGAATCAGAGAGCTGAAAGAATGTATGCAACGCTTAGAGAGGATAACCCTTGAGACGACGGTCTGGTATATCGAGGAATACCATCCTACTAATAAAGGTAGAAGATCATTAGGATTCTGCAGGCTCTATGAAAAAAAGTCTGAGTCAGACCGTCCAAATATGGATAGTTCTTCAGAGCCGGAGGATGGATGGATGTATTTTGATAAAATGAGGTAAAGCCATAATGAAATTCAGCGACTTCAGTTTATCCGATAAAGCTAAATACGAGAGTGAAGACCAAGAGTCGCGGTCTGCTCAGGCACAGACTGCCGTCAAGCCTGCAGAAACTTATGCTGAGCCGATACATGCCAGCTATGAAAATGTTTCATCATCACGCAGGTCTGTCCCGGTTCAGACCGCTGTTCAGCCGTCGCGAACATATACTGAAGTCTCTCCTGATAGTATGGATCTCTCCAATCTTCAGAACAATTTGGGCAATGTACTGAAGATTATTGAGGACGAGGTCAACAAGGGGTACGTTACCAAGCTCGAGCAGTTACCTGTCGTTCCTCCCGAAAGTGTCATACCGTCTGATCTGAAGGATATTCATTTCTTCAGAATTTCCGAGCTGGTCTATCAGGAAAATGAGTTTTCCGTCGACAACCTTTCCATGGTGTTCAGCGCGCTCTCGAACCGTCCATGCACACTTGTCCTGATGCTCAAAAGCAATGGCATCACTACGGATTTCTACCTCGGCGCAAGGCCGAACGGTGATTATTCAGGTGGCACTCTTTTCCAGATGCTGCGCCAGAGCCTGCTTGGATTTTTCCCAGGAAGCAAGCTGACCCAATACTACGACCAGGATATGAAGAGAGATCTGGATGAGCTCAAGGTCGGCGCTGTATCAAGTGTAAGCTGCATTGCGGACTACAAGCGAAACGAGAAGACGGTTTCAAACAAGGATTTCATCCAGGGACTGGAGAAATTCGTCTATTCAATGCAGGGGAAAAGCTTTACGGCCGTTTTCATTGCTGACAGTGTCAACCATGATGAATTAATGGTCCGCCAAAGAGAGTATGAGAGCATCTGCAGCCAGATTTCCCCCTTCGCTGACATGCAGCTAAACTTCTCTGTGTCAAACAGCAGCGGTTTGTCGGCCGGTGAAAGTACTGGTAAGACTGAGAGCAGAACATCTTCGTCAACAAAGGGCAAGTCATCGTCAGCTACCGTAGGAAGCCATGAGGAAAGCGGGCGTCACCAGGAGGCAGGCTTCTCGGATGCCAGCAGCCACAGTGACTCAACCCAGGAGTCCAGCTCAGAAGGCACATCACATACAGTCTCAGATGCCGATACCAAGGGCAAGTCATCTACTATCGGAGCAGGCATTGGCGCTGGCTCAATGGTGGGGCAGGCATTGAATATTGGATTGCCATTATTAGGCATAGGCTTTGGCGGGGCAATAATGAGTGCGGTTACGAGTACGATTAATGCGAATTACTCAAAATCGCACAGTGAAAGCCATACACATTCAGTTGCTGATTCCGTGTCAAAGACACTCACGCATGGCATCGGCCATTCAGACGGCACAAGCCATTCGGCGAACAGATCCGGCGGAATAAGCAACAGCAGCGGAACAAGCAGAAGCGTTACGAATGGGACAAGTGAGTCTCTTACTGATTCATCAGGCACATCCCAGAGCTTAACTAAAACCAAAACTCAGACTGATACTTCAGGAAATTCCCAGGCAATAACACTGCATGCCCATAATATGGCTCTGCAGCAGACCATGAAGCGGCTTGAGAAGCATCTGAACAGAATAGAAGAATGCGAAAGCTACGGAATGTGGAATTTTGCAGCGTATTTCCTCGGCGAGTCGGTAGCGGAGACAGTAAGCGCAGCAAACACCTATAGGTCTGTCATTGCGGGTACTGACAGCGGCATTGAGAGAAGTGCAGTAAATTCCTGGTCTGACGAGGACAAAGTTCAGAATTTAAAGAAATATCTCGTGAATTTTATTCACCCAGAGTTTGAGTATAAGAGTTTCGGATATGGAGAGGACAGCTACATATCGGTGAACCCTTCCATTCTGGTGAGCACCAGCGAGCTCGCGATTCATATGGGGCTTCCAAGGCATTCAGTGACAGGACTGCCGGTGGTTGATCACGCCAGGTTTGCCCTGGAAATCATCAGCCATAATGATTCCGATGCGGGAAAGCTGCCGCTTGGCAGGCTGTATAACCTCGGCGAGACAACTGAAAAGAAAGTTGAGCTTGATACAGCCAGCCTTTCCATGCATACCTTTGTGACAGGATCCACAGGTTCTGGAAAGTCAAATACGGTTTACCAGATGCTTTCCGGACTGCGCCGCAGCAATATTCCATTCCTGGTCATTGAGCCCGCGAAAGGCGAGTACAAGGACGTATTTGGCGGCCGGAAAGATGTACGCGTGTATGGAACCAATCCGAATCTAACTGGTTGGGAAATGCTGAGGATCAACCCGTTCAGCTTCCCGAAGCATACCCATATTCTTGAGCACCTCGATCGCCTTATTGAAATATTCAACGTGTGCTGGCCGATGTACGCAGCCATGCCTGCAGTACTCAAGGATGCGGTTGAAAGTGCTTATGCAGCATGCGGATGGGATTTGGAAAAGTCCGTAAACAAGTATGATGACAGGCTTTTCCCCAGCTTCTGCGATGTAGTCATTCAGGTAGGACGGGTGATGAGCGAGAGTGCCTACTCAGCTGAGAGCAAAGGAGATTACACAGGTTCTCTTGTAACAAGGCTGAAATCACTCACAAACGGCATCAACGGACTGATTTTCACGACTGACGATATACCTGAGCCGGTCATGTTTGACAGCAGTTCAATAGTGGATCTGAGCAGGGTCGGTTCTGCCGAGACCAAATCGCTGATTATGGGACTGCTGGTCCTGAAGCTCCAGGAATACCGCATGGAGCAGAGGTACTCAGGCGGGGAGGCCAATCAGGGACTGAAGCATGTGACTGTACTCGAAGAGGCGCACAATCTGCTTAAAAGGACGTCGGCATCACAGTCCGGTGACACAGGCAACCTCGCTGGCAAATCTGTTGAGATGCTTTCAAATTCCATAGCAGAGATGCGGACATACGGAGAAGGTTTCATCATAGCGGATCAGGCTCCCGGGCTTCTTGACATGGCAGCCATCAGAAACACTAACACCAAGATTATCCTAAGGCTGCCTGATCTGTCGGATCGAGAGCTTGTCGGAAGGGCCGCAGGACTCAATGATCATCAGATAGCAGAGCTGGCGAAACTTGAGACAGGAGTCGCTGCTGTCTCTCAGAACGACTGGCTGGAGCCTGTTCTCTGCAGGGTTGACGAGTTCAGGGGAGCCAGGCCGGCAAACAGCCTAATCAGCAAAACTGACAATAATCAGCAGATGAATGAAACTGCTCAGTTAAGTCATGAAATACAGGATCTCATCATGAAAGAAGGCCTGTATGGAAGACGTGATATGGAAAAGCTGAATCTGCTTAATGAAAAGGTGATCAAATCGAAACTCGGCACTCCGGTAAAGTATGCGTTAATTTCGTATGCATCAACTGATGAGCGGATCGCAAAGGTCTGGTTCCGGAAACTGTGCTATGAGTTTTTCAACGCTGAGCGTGCGGTAAAGGCATCATGTCATGAGACAGATATCAAGTCGTGGGTCAGGTGCGTGATTGCAAGGCTCCGGCCTGATGTTGCCCAGTACTCAGGTGCGCAGCTGAAACTTCTGATGGCCACGATAGTCTCCGAGCTTTATGAGCGTGATCCTTCGTATGGCAGTGTGCTGCGGCAGTTTGCTGATGTCTGCAGATCAGAGGGAGGCATATTTTGAATTTGGAATTATCCGTTAAGAATATAGAGTGAAATCATGTAGTGATCCAGTTCACAAAAAAGGCTTATATTCGGCAAATACTTAAATTTTTTATTATAATTAAATTATTTACTATTTGTCAAT
>ONIT01000049.1 GCA_900317945.1 uncultured Pseudomonadota bacterium | reverse complement strand
TATGGAGTTCTGTAAACTGGGATCTAATTTTGGGCAACCCTATACCTTAAACGATTTTTGAGAAAAATGCCTGCATAAAGGTTTTCAACGTCTTGGACTACCTGTGGTTCGTGCGTACGCCCTGCAGAAATTCAAGTATAATCGGGAATTCATCGGTGCAGAACCCCTGTTAGGGAATAGTGCAGGGCAGGCACCTTTTTCTTGACAGGGACAACAAATGACTGAAGAAATCAAAAGCGCTGAAGAGAATGCCGCTGCAGGCGCCGGCACGGAAAACGGCAGCGCAGCGCCGCAGGAGAACCAGATCTCCTTCCGTGATCTCGGACTTTCCGAGCAGGTGCTCCATGCAGTAACCGATCTTGGCTTCGAGCTTCCCTCAAAGATCCAGGAAAAGGCCATTCCTGCAATACTCGAGGGGCACGATCTCATCGGACAGGCCCAGACCGGAACAGGCAAGACCGCGGCCTTTGCGCTGCCGCTCCTCTCCAGGACCGACTTTTCCGGAAAGGACGTCAGGATCCTCGTAATCCTGCCCACCAGGGAGCTTGCCATCCAGGTTGCCGAGGCCTTCCAGCAGTTCTCCAAATACCTTGACGGCTTCCATGTCCTGCCGATTTACGGCGGAGCGTCATACGAGACTCAGATCCGCGCGCTCAGAAGGGGAGTACAGGTCGTGGTCGGCACACCCGGAAGAGTCATCGATCTGATGAAGCGCGAGAAGCTCGACACCAGCCACCTCTCAGCCATCGTCCTCGACGAGGGCGACGAGATGCTGCGCATGGGATTCATCGACGACATCGAGTGGATCCTGAGCCAGATCCCTGAAGAGCGCCAGATGATGCTTTTCTCCGCAACAATGCCGAAGCCCATCAGGAAAGTTGCCGAAAGGTATCTCCGCAGCCCGGTCGAGATCAGGATCGAGTCGAAGACCCAGACCGCGTCCACGGTCCGCCAGCGCTACTGGCTCGTATCCGGCATGCACAAGATCGACGCAATGGCAAGGCTTCTCGAGGTCGAGCCGTACGACGCGGTGCTCATCTTCGTGCGCACCAAGAATGACGCTGAGGAGGTTTCCCAGAAGCTCTCCGCGAGAGGCTTTGCCTGCGACGCGCTGCATGGCGACATTCCCCAGAAGATGCGCGAGAAGATCGTGGACAAGCTGAGGAACGGACAGCTCGACATCCTGGTGGCGACTGACGTTGCCGCGAGAGGCCTTGACGTTGAGCGGATCACCCACGTCATCAACTATGACATCCCCTATGACTCCGAGACCTATGTCCACCGCATAGGCAGGACCGGAAGGGCTGGAAGGGAAGGCGACGCAATCCTCTTCATCTCGCCGCGCGAGAGAAGGGCGCTCAGGGCAATCGAGCAGAGCACCCATCAGAAGATCGAGCCCATGAAGATGCCTACGGCAGATGACATCAACAAGCACCGCGTCGAGGCATTCAAGCAGAAAATCCTCGACGGCCTCGGTGCAGACGATCTTGAGCCGTACGCGGAGATTGTCGCGGAGATCCTTGAGGACGACTCAATCGATCCGACCGATCTCTGCGCGGTACTCGCCAAGATGGCAAACGGCAGCGAGCCTCTCACTATCGAGCAGACTGAGGAGGAGCCCAGGCAGACCGACTTTGAAGAGCTTGACTCCCAGCGCGCAGGCCGCATGGAGAAGCTTGAGCGTGAGAAGAGCGAGCGCGACGAGCGCAGGCTCTCTACTGAGGCAGCGCAGCTCAGGGATTTCCCTGAGATAAAGATGGTCAAGTACCGCGTTGCTGTCGGACGCAGGGACGGGGTAAAGCCCGGGCAGATTGTCGGGGCTATAGCCAACGAGGGCGATATTGAGAGCCGGTATATCGGCCACATTGACATATACGGCAGCTTCTCAACCGTCGATCTCCCTGAAATGCCCGATGAGGTGCATGATGTTCTGGCCAGGGCGATGGTATGCGGCAAGCCGCTTGACATCAGGCCATATGACCAGGTTGAGGAAGATGATGACGCGTCAGGCCCCTCATCATTCCCCCGCGGCGGAAGGCCGCGCCCCCGCTTCTTCTCCGACAGGCACGGCCGCAGGGACGGGAGATCGGACTTCAGGGGCGATGACGGGCACCGCGGCCGTCCGGGCTTCAGGGGCGACAGGAAGGATCATTTCTCGAAGCCCCGCGACTTCGGCGGCCGCAAGGGCGGCAGGACCTTCAACAGGACCGGAAGCAGGTAAGTTCTGAGTCCTCGGATCAATGAAGGCCGGTCACTGACCGGCCTTTTCTTAAATGCGCGCTCTGCGCGGAGTCTGCCCAGGCTTTATTCGGCAGGCTTCTCAAGCCTTCTCAGCCTTGCCATGAAGAAGCCGTCGAACCCGGTCTTTGAGGGATAGATGTTCTTCTTTTCCTCAAGCTCCCACTCTCCGGGATGATCCTCCAGGAATGCCTTGATCTGAAGCTCGTTCTCGTCAGGCATGATTGAGCAGGTGGAGTAGACCAGCTTTCCGCCGGGCTTTACCATCCGGCTGTACTCCGCGAGGATTTTCTCCTGGGTCTCATAGAGCTCCTTCATATTCTCCATGCCGCTCCGCCACTTGGTCTCGGGATTTCTCTTCAGGACTCCGAGCCCTGAGCAGGGAACGTCAAGGAGCACGCGGTCTGCCGAGCTGTCAAGATGCTTGATGGTCTTGCCTGACTCGATGAGCCTGGTCTCGATATTGAACGCTCCGCATCTCCTCGCCCGGAGCTTGAGATCCTTCAGCTTCCATTCCTCGACATCCATGGCGATGATGGTTCCTTTTCCCTGCATCAGGGCGGCGAGATGCATGGTCTTGCCGCCTGATCCGGCGCAGGCGTCGATTACCCGCATGCCTGGCTCAGCCTGGAGGAACGGGGCAATGAGCTGCGATCCGGCGTCCTGCTGCTCGAACATGCCCTGCTTGAAGGCATAAAGGTTGAAAAGGGAGGCGTCTGTCGTTATCTCAAGCGCGTTCTCGACACCCGGAACATCCCTGAAGCCGACCTGCGAGATGCTGAGCGAGCGCTTCAGCTCATGCATATCAGCCTTCAGGGTATTGAGCCTGATGAATCTCTTCGGCGCCTCGGAGAGCGCCTTCCTCTCGGCAGGCCACTTCCGTCCGAGCCCGAGATCCCCAAGAGCGTCCAGCCAGTCAGGGCAGCCGTCCTTCAGCGCGGGTAGCTTTTTCGCCCGGCTGAGCTTTTCCTCAAATTTCTCGAGCTCCTCTCCCTCAAGCGGCACGGCCGGCTTTTCGGCGCACTGCGGCAGACGGTTGAGGAGATGCCAGATCTCGAGCATCTTGGTGATGTTCTCTGGGATCTGCCTCATGCTGAAGCTGCCGAGGAAGCAGTAGTAGTTCAGCCTCCTGAATATGTCCCCGATTACTCCAATGATGAGCCCGCGCTCTGCATTCCTGATATGGAGCTTGTTGAAGTACTTCTGGTAAGCCCTGTCAAGAGGAAGCTTCTCGGCTGTAGCGGCGTGGATTATCGTCCCCGCGAGCCTGAACTGGAAAGGAGTAAGTGTCGTCGGTTTCATCTTTTTCCCCGTATATGCCTGTTTCAGGAATGCCTGGCTGCCTAATTATAGCTGTACTGTCAGTCCTTCTGCCCGTCGTCTGACATCAGGTTGTCGAGATCCCTCTCAAAGCTTCCGATGAAGGTGTCCAGGAAGTAGTCAAGGGCAGGCCTCGACCTTTTCCTCAGCGTGTCCCTGATCTTCCGCTCTGCCGAAAGAAAGTCCCGGTTGCCTGACGCGGTCTCCGTTATGCACTTGATATAGGCGGATATTGTATCAGCGTCCTTTACGATGCGGCTGATCTCGGGATCAGTGCATCCGGAGAGGAGACAGTCACGGTAGTACTCCTGAAGCTCCTCCGGCAGCGTCTCGAGAAGGAGCTCCTCGGCGTTCGCCTCGATTTTCTTGTACTCCGCGGTGAGGATTTTGTTCTTATACTTGATCGGAGTCGGCAGATCCCCGGTGAAGACCTCTGACGCGTCATGGTAAAGGGCAGCGGCTGCGGCCTTCTCCGGATCCGCCTTGCCGCCGAACTTCACTTTGTCTATCACTGCGAGCATATGGGCGATGATGGCGGTCTCCAGGGAATGCTCCGCGACGTTCTCGTGCCTGGTGTTGCGCATGAGCGACCAGCGCTCGATGAGCTTCATACGGTCAGTATAGGCGATGAAGGGGCTGTCAGCCATATTTCCTCCTGATACGAAAAAGCCGATCCAGAGGACCGGCCGTTATTCGCGCAATTCTTCTTTCTGCTTACTGCCTGTAGTGCTTCAGGAACCTCGCCAGCCTGGTTGCGGCATCCTTGAGGACATCCTCGGTCGGGAGGAACACTACTCTGAAGTGATCCGGGGCAGGCCAGTTGAAGCCGGTTCCCTGGACAAGGAGCATGTGCTCCTGGCGGAGGAGATCGAGCACCATCTTGCTGTCGTCCTTGATGGGATAGACCTTAGGATCGATCCTCGGGAACATGTAGAGTGCGCCCTTGGGCTTAACGCAGCTGATTCCAGGAATTGATGTGAAGAGGTCGTAGCAGATGTCGCGCTGCCTGCAGAGCCTCCCGCCCGGAACGATGAGCTCGTTGATGCTCTGGTAGCCGCCGAGTGCGGTAGGGATGGCCATCTGCATCGGAACATTGGCGCAGAGCCTCATGGTGGAGATAAGGTTGAGACCCTCGATGTAGCCCTTGGCCATCTGCTTGGGACCGCTCACCATCATCCAGCCCTGCCTGAAGCCGCAGGCGCGGTAAGCCTTCGAGAGCCCGTTGAAGGTCAGGAAGAGCACGTCATCGCAGAGAGTGCAGGCGCTGCGGTGCGCGGTGTCATCGTAGAGGATCTTGTCGTAGATCTCATCGGCGAAGATGATGAGCCCGTGCTGGCGGGCGATCTCAATGAGATCGAGCAGGAGATCGGTGCTGTAGACCGCGCCGGTCGGGTTATTCGGGTTGATGATGACGATTCCCTTGGTCCTCGGGGTGATCTTCTTCTTGATGTCCTCGAGATCAGGGTACCAGTCGGCCGACTCGTCGCACATGTAGTGGACGGCCCTGCCGCCTGCCAGGTTTACGGCAGCGGTCCAGAGCGGGTAGTCAGGAGCCGGGACAAGGATCTCGTCGCCGTTGTTGAGGAGTGCCTGCATGGACTGGGTGATAAGCTCCGAGCAGCCGTTGCCGATGAAGATATCGTTCACGTCTGCCGAGCGCAGCCCCTTCTGCTGATAGTACTGTGCTATCGCCTTGCGGGCGACGAAGAGTCCCTTGGAGTCGCAGTAGCCTGTGTTCTGGGGAAGGTTGGCGATTACGTCGCGGATGACCTCCTCAGGCGCCTCGAATCCGAACGGCGCCAGGTTGCCGATATTGAGCTTGAGGATCCTGTGCCCTTCATCTTCGAGACGGCGGGCCTCTTCATGAACCTTGCCGCGAATGTCATAGCAGACATTGTCGAGCTTGTGAGACTTATCTATATACACTTGAACTACCAGCCTATCAAACAAGCAAATAATTTTTATTATACCCGCTGATTTTACCATTGCCTCAGATGATTTTCCTTACATTTCAGAATCCCGTGCGGTGAGCCGGGAGGAGCCTCTGGGGATATAATTGGGCGGAACAAGTGCGGAGGAAAAATGAAAGTCTTTCTAACATCAGAAAAAGCAGGCGGCTTCTACCAGAAGGGCAGCGTCCTTACCTTCTCGGGCGAAGGCGCGGTGATACACGCGTCCCCATTCACCTATCTCAGGGACATCCAGAGAGGAGCAAGGAAGCTTGCGGTATTCGGCGCGGATTCAGCAGAGCTCACTGGAGACGAGTGGAGCACCGAGGCCGAGCTCGCCTTCACCCAGGGCTTCAGGAACGAGAAGCGCACTGAGAGCATCACCTACGCCTTCAGAAACGACGAGCTTGAAAATGAGCTCGCCGCTGCTGATTTTGTCAGGAAGGCCGTAAATACCTCCCCGTCTGAAATCTATCCGGAGTCCCTGTCCGCGATGTCAGCGGACTTCATCAGCGGGCGCCTTGGAAAGAGCGCCACGGTCTCGCTGATGCGCCGGCCTGAGCTCGAGAAGGCCGGCTGCGCCGGGCTCCTTGCCGCAGGCGCCGGATCCGCGAGGGAGCCGGTCCTGTTCTCGGCAGACTTCAATCCCTCAGGAAATCCTGACGAGCCTGTAACCGCCTGCCTCGTCGGAAAGGGCATTACCTTCGACACCGGCGGCTACAGCCTGAAGCCTTCAAATTACATGTACTCCATGAAGTCTGACATGACAGGCGCCGCCTACTGCGCCGCAGCTCTTGTCCTGGCGGCGTCAAGGGGACTGAGGAAGAGAGTGAGGATCTTCGAGTGCCTTGCGGAGAACATGGTTAGCGGCAGCGCCTGCCGTCCGGGCGATGTCATCACCTACCGGAACGGGAAGAGCGTTGAGATAGTCAACACCGACGCTGAGGGCAGGCTGGTCCTCGCCGACGGGCTCATCTCGGCCGCGGAATGCCATCCACTGCATATCCTTGACTGCGCGACCCTTACCGGATCGGCCAAGGCCGCTCTCGGGCGCGACTACAACGCGGTGCTCTCGAGGGATCCGCTGGAATCGCTGTCCTTCTGCACCATGGCCGCTGCCGAGAACGAGTACGCCTGGCCGCTGCCGCTTGCGCCGTTCCACTCAGACATGATTAAGTCGGATGTCGCCGACATTGCGAACTCATCCCAGGGCAGCGACATCCCGGGAGCGTCGACTGCCGCGGCCTTCCTCTCCGAGTTCGTGCCGGAGGGCACTGACTGGATCCACCTGGACCTCTCGGCCTCCTACACCAAATCGGCCAATGGCATGTGGGCCACGGGCGCCAAGTGCCACGGCATAAGGAGCATAGCGCACTGGCTGATGACTCTCTAGGGAGGACCGCCCTTCCCCTGCCGCGCGCAAACTGAGACGCGCGCGGCGTTTTTGCCAAAGAGACTTTGAGCTCTGTTTCATTCCGTGATCTTTTGTGTTGTATTTTCCTTTTTCTTAACTGAAACTACAGGCGTTTCATGGAGAAATGAAAATGACTATAGAAAGAACACTTTCCATTATCAAGCCTGATGTTGTCGGCAGGAACCTCATCGGCGACGTCATCCACCGTTTTGAGAACGCCGGGCTCACCGTTGTAGGCGCCAAGATGGTCCACCTGCGCCCGGAGCAGGCAATGCGCTTCTACCAGGAGCACCGCAAGAAGCCTTTTTTCATGGAACTCGTGGATTACATGGTCTCAGGCCCTATCATGCTCATGGTCCTTGAGGGAGACAATGCAGTAATGCGCCACCGCGAGCTTATCGGTGACACTGATCCGAAGAAGGCGAGGGCCGGCACGATCAGATCCGACTACGCTGCGTCCGTTGAGGAGAACGCAGTGCATGGTTCTGACTCAATCGAGAGCGCGCAGCGCGAGATCTCCTTCTTCTTCTCAGAGAGCGAAATCTGCCCGAGGACAAGGTTCTAGGAATGCCTTCCCCCTGGGCGGGGCAGGGAGCGGCTGACAGAGCCGCTTCAGCTCCGCCGCCCGGATGTCCCCGGTGCCCTCCTGCGGCCGCTGTTTCGTCAAAAGCTCATCTCTTTGATATAATTCCGCGGATCAGGGGGATACTATGACGAACAGTAAGGTCAATCTGCTTGGCTTGAGCCGGAAAATGCTCCGGGACTATCTGCTTTCGATAGGCGAGAAGCCTTTCCGCGGCGATCAGATCATGAAATGGATCTATCACGCAGGAGCGTCCGATTTTTCTGAGATGACAGATGTCAGCAAGGCCCTCAGAGAGCGCCTTCCTGATCTGGCCGAAATCAGGGCTCCTGAGGTCATAAGGGAGCAGAAGTCCAGGGACGGCACCATCAAGTGGGCGCTTGACGTCGGAGACGGCCAGGCTGTCGAGACCGTCTATATCCCCGAGGACGACCGGGCAACGCTCTGCATCTCGACGCAGGTCGGCTGCCCGATGGGCTGCCGCTTCTGCTCAACAGGGCTGCAGGGATTCAACAGGAACCTCACCGCGGCTGAAATCGTGGGGCAGGTCTGGCGTGCCGTAAGCTCACTCGGCTTCTCGAGAAGGACTGACGAGAGGGCAATCTCCAATGTGGTCATGATGGGCATGGGAGAGCCGCTCCTCAACCTGCAGAACACCGTAACCGCCGCGGAGATCCTCCTTGACGACTTCGGCTTCGGGCTCTCGAAGAGGCGCGTTACCGTATCGACCTGCGGAATCGTCCCTGCTATGGACAGGCTCGGGGACATGATCGACGTTGCGCTTGCCGTATCGCTTCACGCGCCCAACGACAGGATCAGATCAGAGATAATGCCGGTAAACGACAGATACCCTGTCGCGGAGATAATCGACGCGGCAAGGCGCTTTATCGGCAAGAGCAAGGCAAACCAGGGAAGGGTTACCATAGAGTACGTGCTGCTTGACGGCGTAAATGACTCTGAGGACAACGCGAGGGAGCTTGCGAGGCTCCTTTCAAACCTTCCCTGCAAGATTAACCTCATTCCGTTCAACCCGCATCCGGACAGCGAGTACAGGAAGCCCTCGGAAATAAGCGTTGCGGCCTTCCTCAAGGTTCTGATGGACAAGGGATATACCGCAGTTGTCAGGAAGACCAGGGGCGATGATATCGACGCGGCCTGCGGGCAGCTGGTCGGCGAGGTGAAGAACAGACTCAGGGTAAAAGTTGAGGAATAGCGGCTGCACAGCCTCGGGCTGTTCAGGAGTTTTGGTTGGCCAGGGTTAATGGCTTTTCACGGAGGACGGCTGTCGCCTGTTGGTGGCCGTGATAATGATGCGTAGAACTATTGCTGTATGTCTTGCCGCTTCAGCGGTGCTGTGTCTTTCTGGATGTGTGACTGCCACCTATGAGTACGGCCAGGACCACCAGCTTCATGAGGTGTCTGACGTCATGGACCCTCAGACGGCTGCCAAGAGAAGAGTGAACATCGCCATCAGCCACATGAACAAGGGCCAGATGACAGAGGCGAAGCAGAACCTCGAGATTGCCAAGAAGTACGACTCAGACAGCCCGTACGTCAAGCTCTCGTACGCTGACTACTACCAGAGGGTAGGCGAGGATCAGCACGCTGAGGAGCTTTACCGCGAGCTCGTCTCGAGAAACCCCGAGAACATCGGCGACGTCTACAACAGCTATGCGAATTTCCTCTGCTCCAAGGACAGGTTCACCGAGGCCTATGAGACTTTCGGCAAGGCGGTGAAGATCCCGTCCTACGCAAATATCTCAGGAGTTTACGTCAACGCCAGCGCCTGCGCGCATCATCAGAAGAATTACTCTCTTTCCCTTGCCTATATTGACAAGGCAATAGACTATGACGGAGCGTCGCCGGAGCTCTTTGCCATCAAGGCGCAGCTGGCGCTTGACGCCGGGGACATGCCTACGGCAAAGACCGCCATCGCGGTATTCGACCGCATGGCCAAGGGAAAGGAGAGCCCGAGAAGCTATCTCGACAAAATCAAGATCGCAGACTCCGAGCACAACATCAATGAGTCAATGCGCCTCGGGAAGGAGCTTGTGGAGAAATATCCGAACAGCTCGCAGGCAAGGGAATACATGAACAACGAGTACTGATCCCGCCAGCTGACGCAGGGCCCGGCCTGCACGCTCATGCCGGGCAAAAGCATTGCATGGCCGCTGCAGTGAGCAGCGGCTGTATCTGTTTTTAATAAAGGGCATTTTTCATGAAGTGCCTTGTGGGATAAGAGATGACAGAAAGCACCAAAGACCAGGCAGAGATCAGCAGCCAGACTGGAAATGCTGCGGCAGAAGGCAAGGCGCCTGAAGCAAAGCAGGACGCGCCGCAGGGAACGGAAAAAGCGGCATCTTCTCCTCAGGGTGAGATCACCAAGGCCGCAAGGAAAAAGCGCGACACTACCCCGGGAGGAATGCTCCGTGAGACCCGCGAGTTCATGGGACTCACTATACAGGATGTGACTGACCGCCTTAAGTTCAGGCCGGAATTCATCAGCAACCTCGAGAACAACTGCTTTGACTCAAGGACCGCGAGCACGCAGCTTGTCAGGAGCTGGCTCATAGCCTACGCAAAATTCCTCGGCATCGACCGCGTCATGATCCTTGATGCCTTTGAGAAGTACCATGACGGAGAGAAAAGCGGCAAAGCTGAGGCAGAGCCCCAGAGAGAGGAGCCGGAGCATACTGAAAAATGGAAGACAGTAAGCCTCAGCAGGCCGAATGGCAGGGCTGAGGAGACCAAAGCCCCTGAGACAGACGCCGATGAGCCCTCAGACAGCGGCGATGTTGATACGGAGACCGCCGGAGACGACAAGGGCAGGGTTCTGAAGAACATCATGATGTTTCTCCTCATTCTCGTGGTCTGCATCTGCATAACGCTTATCCTCCGTGTGCAGAACCAGGGCAGGGAGAAGGCGAGCCTTGACAGCGCCGTGCAGACCAGGGTGAGCGAGCTGACCACTGAGGAGAAGCCTGCCGCTCCTGCGCCCGCCGGTACCGTGACGAATGCTCCTGCAGAGAGCGCAGCAGCCGCGGCTGATACAGCCGTGAAGCCTGCGCCTGCCGCATCTCAGGGCAAGGCAGCAGAGGAGAGCACTGCATCCGCTCCCAGGACTGCGGCTCCCGCTGAATCCCAGGAGAACAAGGCATCAGATTCCGCCGCTCCTGCTCCAGAGGCCCAAAAGCCCGCCAAGGAGGAAAAGGCAGAGCTCTCTGTGCCAGAGGAGAATGAACAGCCATCGGCGGCCGTATCCGGCAAGGCTGAAATCAGCGTAACCTTCAAGGGAACCTGCTGGATCGAAATTCAGGATGCCGCAGGAAAGCGCCTCATTTCCAACACCTACCGCAGCGGCAAGACCGTCAGCGTCTCATCCGAGAGGCTGCCTCTTACCGTCAGGATCGGAATGAAGTCCAACATCGCTGAATTTACCGTGAACGGCAAGCCGGTAGAAATTTCTTCCAAATTTACGGTGGGAAAGTAATTGAACAGAGTTAATTCACCAATAAAGCGCCGTCCGACCAGGCAGATTCATGTCGGGAAGGTCGCAGTCGGCGGTGACGCTCCCGTAAGCGTCCAGACCATGACCAACACAAGGACGGAGGACGTTGAGTCCACCGTAGCCCAGATCCTCTCTGCGGCAAAGGCCGGCGCTGACATAGTCAGGGTATCCGTTCCAACAATGGAGGCGGCAGAGGCATTCAGGGAGATCAGGAAAAGATCTCCTGTTCCTCTTGTTACGGACATTCACTTTGACTACCGCATCGCGCTCAAGGTCGCCGAGTACGGAGCTGACTGCCTCAGGATCAACCCGGGCAACATCGGGCGCGAGGACAGGATCAAGGCAGTCATCGACGCGGCGAAGGAGCACGGCATCCCCATCAGGATTGGTGTCAACGGCGGCTCCCTGGAGAAGGATCTCCTGGAGAAGTACGGAGAGCCGACTCCCGAGGCGCTCGTGGAGTCCGCGATGCGCCATGTTGCCTACCTCGAGAAGTACGACTTTCCTGACTTCAAGGTGAGCGTCAAGGCATCGAACGTGTTCACGGCCGTCGATGCCTACCGCCTTCTGTCAAAAAAGATTGAGCAGCCGCTTCACCTCGGCATCACCGAGGCTGGCGGGCTCCTTACCGGCACGGTGAAGTCATCCGTCGGTCTCGGCATGCTCCTCTATGAGGGCATCGGCGACACAATCAGGGTCTCGCTTTCGGCAGATCCGGTTGAGGAAGTAAAGGTCGGATTTGAGATCCTCAAGTCGCTTGGCATAAGATCCCGCGGCATCAATTTCATCTCCTGCCCGACCTGCAGCCGCAGGGAGTACGATGTCATCGGGGTGGTGAGCGAGCTTGAGAAGCGCCTCTCGGACATCAGCGTTCCGGTGGACGTCGCCATTATCGGTTGCGTTGTCAACGGGCCGGGCGAGTGCGAGACAGCCGAGATCGGACTTGCAGGCGCCAGGGGAAAGAGCGGGTATTACGAGAACGGGCAGCGCATTGACCGCATAGACAACAGCTGCCTCATCGACGAGCTCGAGCGCAGGATCAGGGCATATGCCGAGAACAAGGCCAGAAGGCTTGCGGCAGAGAATGCCTGAGGCATCCGCTTAAGGAATTTTGAGAACATAAGCTTCGGGGGAACAGTGAAAATCCAGGCTATAACCGGCATGAAGGATCTGCTGCCGGAAGAGACTCCCTTATGGGAAAAAGTCGAGGGAATCCTCAGGGAAACAGTTGAGTCATACGGATATTCTGAAATAAGGATGCCGATACTCGAGAAGACCGACCTCTTTGTCCGCTCAATCGGCGAGGTAACGGACGTCGTAGAGAAGGAGATGTATTCCTTCGAGGATGTCGGAGGAGACAAGCTCTCCCTGCGTCCTGAAGGAACTGCCGGATGCGTCAGGGCCTGCAATGAGCACGGCATCATCCATAACCAGGAGAGAAGGCTCTGGTACATGGGCCCCATGTTCCGCCACGAGAAGCCTCAGAAAGGGCGCTACAGAGAGTTCCACCAGTTCGGAATCGAGGTTTTCGGCCTCACCGGACCTGATATCGATGCCGAGATCCTCATGCTTACGAACCGGATCTGGCAGAAGTTCGGCATTTCGGATCATGTGAAGCTCGAGCTCAACTCCCTCGGATCCGCTGAGGAGAGAAAGCAGTACCGCAGCCGGCTCGTCTCCTTCCTTGAGGAGCATAAGGACGTGCTTGACGAGGACTCGAAGAGAAGGATGTACACCAACCCTCTGCGCGTCCTTGACTCCAAGAATGAGGCAGTGCAGGAGCTCCTGAAGGATGCTCCGAAGCTCTCCGACTTCTTCGGCGAGGAGACCAAGGCGCACTTCAGCGGACTCAGGCAGCTCCTCGACGAAGCCGGGATCCGCTACGAGATCAACGACAGGCTGGTCCGCGGCCTTGACTACTACAACTACACCGTTTTCGAGTGGGTTACCGATCTCCTCGGCGCGCAGAGCACCATCTGCGGCGGCGGAAGGTATGACGGGCTCGTCGAGCAGCTCGGCGGCCAGCCTTCCCCTGCAGTCGGCTGCGCCATCGGACTCGAGCGCTTCATGCTTGTCGCTGAGGCGGTAGGTCAGCAGCAGTCCCGCGGCCCCGTAGATGTGTATTTCTGCTCGATGGGAGAGAATGCGCGCCGCAGATCCTTCCAGATCGCAGAAAAGCTCAGGACTGACATCAGGGGGCTCAGGCTCATGATGAACTGCGGCGACGGAGCCTTCAAGAAGCAGTTCAAGAAAGCTGATAAGTCCGGGGCAAAGTATGCTCTTGTGCTGGGGGACGATGAACTTTCGAAAGGCATCGTCGCGGTAAAGGATCTCAGGAATGACGGAAATCAGCAGGAGATCGCCCTCGATGACCTTGCGGGCTTCCTCAAAGGCGCGCTGCCGCTTGGTCAGGACTGACTTCATTTTCTTGCAGGAGGCGTAGTTTTCTGCGAAAATTACGCCCGTATATTTTCCCTGCAATAAGCAGTTGCAGATAATTCAGGAGCTTTATTAAAGTGGAATACGGTACTGAAGAACAGCAGGCGGAGGCCGTCAAGGACTGGTGGGTAAACAATCGCGTGCCTGTCATTGCCGGGCTTGTGATCGGTATTGTTCTTATGATTGCCTGGAGCGGGTACAAGAGCTGGAATAAGACCCAGTCCGAGAACAATGCTGCTCTGTATGCCGGCATTTCAGAGGAGATTGTGGCCAAGCACGGCAGCGCATATGCTGACGCAGAGAAATATATCTCCGAAAACAAGGGCAATGTCTACGGCGCGCTCGGCTCGCTTTCCCTTGCGTCAAACTATGTGCTTGACGGCAAGTACGACAAGGCTGAGTCAATGCTCAGGATTGCCGCTGACTTCAGCGATCCTGCCCTGAGCAGCACTGCGAAGATCCGCCTCGCAAGAGTCCAGATCCAGCAGAAGAAGTACGATGAGGCAAAGAAGACCCTGGACAGCGTGAAGAGCCCTGTTTACCAGCCTATGGCCGAGGAGGTCAGGGGAGACATGCTGGTTGCCCAGCAGAAGCTCAAGGAGGCCCATGACGCCTACAAGAAGGCAGTCGAGCTCTCCGGCGATTCCATTGAGATGAACCCGCAGCTCTCCTCCAAGCTCAACGATCTGACCATCGCCGAGTAAGGCGCACTCCAGCCTGCATCAAGACCGAAGCCGTCCCCGGACGGCTTTTTTCGTAATTTCTGCCTCCATCCTGATCTCTTTCCGCAATTTCCTTTTTTCCGGCCTGTTTTCGGTTAAAATAAGAAACTGGATAATGCGAATGCTGGAGTTGCCGGCGGCGTCAGGCGGAGTTCCGCCGGGGCCTAGGTTTTTATCCGGCCGGATTCTGTAAGTTTAGGACTGCTGACGCTATGCTGAGAAAAATTCTTACTGTTTCATTTTCGTTCCTGATGCTGACTGGATGCTCCGGCCTATTCGAAAAGGATGTAGTAAAAATCGCTCCCGTCCCTGAATTTGACAACAAGATTGAGGTTCACGAGCTCTGGAGCAAGTCCGTCGGCTCGGGCAGCGGCACCTGGTACACGCTCCTTGCCCCGGCAGTTGACTCCAAATACGTATTTGCTGCGGACCGCGGCGGCAACGTCTACTCCATAGACAGGATAACCGGCTCCACGATCTGGAGCACGGACCTCGATGACGAGGACGAGAACGACGACAAGCGCAGCGCCAGGCTGTCGGGCGGCGTCGCAGAAGGCGAAAGCAATGTCTATGTCGGCAGTGAGAACGGCTGGGTATACGCTCTTTCGAAGACTGACGGCAAGCTCGCCTGGAAGAGCAACCCGGGCTGCGAGATAGTCTCAAAGCCTGCTGCAGACTCAGGCAGCGTGTTCGTGCTCTGCTCCAACGGATGCGCCCATGCCTACAGTGAGTACGATGGCTCTGAGATCTGGAATACCGCAGCAGAGAACCAGGGACTTACGGTTAGGGGAGTATCCTCGGTGCTTGCCAAGGGCGGCGTGATCATCTACGGAACCGCAGCAGGAAACACCGCCATCGTCCATCAGAAGAACGGGCTTCTCCTCAACATGATCAGGACCGGACACGCCCGCGGCGCTTCAAACCTGGAGCGCCTTATCGATGTAGACTCGGCTCCGGTGCTTGACGGAACGGTCCTTTACACTGTCGCCTATCAGGGAGACCTCGTGGCGACCGATCTGAGGCAGCACCGCGAGCTCTGGCGCACCAAGCTCTCAAGCCTCGGCGACATCTCTGTCGGAGGCGGAAAGGTATTCGTTACCGATGATCAGGGCCACGTCCAGGCCATCTCCTCCTATGACGGCGGAAACGAGTGGCATAACGACGCGCTCTCCTACCGCAATGTAACCGGCACCGCGGCGGCAGGCGGCTATGTTGTCGTCGGCGACATGGACGGCTACCTCTATTTTCTGGATGCCTACACGGGAGAATTCGCGGCAAAGTACCGGCTTGACCGCGGCAGCGTATATTCCGCCCCGGCTGTATATGACGGCATCATCTACGCCGAGACCTCCAAGGGAAATGTCTACGCAATTGCTCTTCCCGGCTACGTAGCCCCTGACGAGAGCCCGGCAGAGGAGGAGGAGCGCCTGAGAAAGGAAGAGGAAAAGGCTGAGCGCGAGAAGGCAGAGCAGGATGCGGCGGCTGCAAAGGAAGAGTCTGCAGCTGAGGAAAGCTCAGACGATTCCGAAACCTCTGACAGCGATGAGTCTTCCGATGACTCTGAGAGCTCCGGCGATTCTGAGAGCTCTGATGAGTCAGGGAGCTCCGATGATTCAGAAGGCTCAGATGATTCAGAAAGCTCTGATGACTCCGGATCCTCCGATGACAGCAGCAGCGAAGCTCCTGCACCGAGGAAAAAGCACGGATTCAGCATTCTCAATCCGGGATTCTCAGGGTAAGATTGGATAAATTTAATACGGCAGAGGCAAGCTCTGCGGCATGAGGAATTTTGTATGGTACCAGTAGTAGCCCTTGCAGGGCGTCCCAATGTCGGAAAGTCGACGATTTTCAACCGCCTGACACGTTCCAGGGATGCCCTGGTTGCGAACTTCCCCGGCCTGACACGCGATCGCCAGTACGGGCACGCCGATGCCGACGGCCAGAGCTATATCGTCATCGACACGGGCGGAATTGACGGCACTGAGGAGGGCGTTGAGGCCCTTATGGCCGGGCAGTCCATCGAGGCAATGCGCGAGGCCGACATCGTCATCTTCGTGGTTGACTGCCACGAGGGTCTGATTGCGGGAGACGACGTCATCTGCAAGGAGCTCAGGAAGCTCAACAAGAAAGTATTCCTGGTCGCCAACAAGATTGACGGTACTGATCCGGACGCCGCCATAGCGGACTTCTACAGCCTCGGCATGGGCGAGATTTTCCAGATCTCGGCAGCCCACGGCACGGGAATGGCGCATTTCCTTGACGAGTCGCTTTTCCCCGCAATCAGGCAGGTTGCCGCCGAGAAGAGGAAGCAGGAGGCGGAGGAGAACGGCGAGGAGCTCCCGGAGGAGTATGTCCACAAGGCTCCTGAGGAAGACGATGTAAACCGCGACAACCGCGTCACCTTCATGTTCAGGGGCGACCGCATCCCCCGCTTCAGGGACGATCTTACCTATGAGTGGGTGCCATACGACGCAGTGAAGCTCCAGGAGCATGTCGAGTTCTCCCGCCACCACGGCGCCATAATGCTTTCTGTCTATCACGACGGAGTAGACAGCCTCATGCAGTTCGATGAGGGCGACAGGCTCATGGGCGCTGACATCGTGTTCTATGTCAAGTACATCCAGGAGCTCCCGTACGTCTCCCTTCCGGAGGATGATCCTTCGGTTCTTGATCCGAAGCCTGAGGATGGGAATGAGACTGAGGAGCCGGAGGATTTGAAAAAACACTCAGATCCGGATCTCTCCCAGCCGGTCAAGTTTGCCATTGTCGGAAGGCCGAATGTCGGAAAGTCTACCCTTGTAAACAGGATCCTCGGAGAAAGCCGCGTCATTGTCTATGATCAGCCCGGCACAACGAGGGACTCGATCTACATTCCGATGGAGCGCGGCGGAAGGCAGTATGTCATCATCGATACCGCCGGAGTGCGCAAGAGAAAGAAGGTTACGGAAGTCGTCGAGAAGTTTTCGGTAATAAAGACCCTCCGGGCGATCGACGACTGCAATGTCGCGGTTCTGGTCATTGATGCAAGGGAGTCCGTGTCAGAGCAGGATCTGGGCCTCCTCAGCTACATCATCAGCGCAGGCAGATCCCTGGTCATCTGCGTCAACAAGTGGGACGGGCTTTCCCAGGATCAGAGGGAAAAGATCAAGATCGATCTGCAGCTGAAGCTGGGCTTTGTTGACTTTGCCGATGTCCATTTTATCTCGGCGCTCCACGGAACAGGCGTCGGCAACATATTTGACTCAATCAACGAGGCATACCGCTCCGCCGTAACGAAGATCAGCACCTCGATGCTTACCCGCCTCATTATCCAGGCGCAGAACGAGCACCAGCCGCCGCTCGTGAGCGGCAGGCGCGTCAAGCTCAAGTACGCGCATGCGGGCGGCTACAACCCTCCGAAAATAATCATCCATGGCAACATGGTTGACAAGCTGCCGGGATTCTACAAGCATTACCTCATCAACTATATCAGGAAGGCTCTGGATATCAGGGGCACCCCGCTTGACATAAGCTTCCTTGAGGGCGAGAACCCGTATGAGAACCGCTCCGACAGGAAGACCAGGAGCGAGAAGAGGGCACAGCAGCGCCGTGACAAGGAGCGCGGAAGAGGAAAGCCCGACAGAAAAGACGGCCAGCCAGGAAAGCCGCGCGCGTCCTCCGGCAGGCCGGGACAGGGCAGGGGCCGGAAATAGTCCGAGCGCTCAGGTATAAAAAGAAACACTCCGCTCATCAGCTGATGGACGGAGTGTTTTGTGTGCTCGGCATGAGCATTGACTATAGGGTGAAAGTCCCGAACTCGCCCGCTGGAGGGAAGAGTTAGCGAATCGCAAGGTGGTCGGAGTAA
>ONIT01000136.1 GCA_900317945.1 uncultured Pseudomonadota bacterium | reverse complement strand
TGAAAAGTCCAATGGTGGAATCCTGCAGTTGCTGGAGAAAATTCTGAGAGTTTCGGTGTTTTGAGAATATAAGCTCCCCCTTCGGACTGATCCGAATAATTTTTAATGTTTCAGTGTTGGCATTTCCCCGTCGTGCGCGGTGGAGATGCTCTACAGCGCGGTTGTGCGCGCGAACGGGATGCCCAGGGAGCTTCTCCACTCTCTGAAGCCCACCGCGAAAGGCATTATGAGCGGTGAGGAGCCTGACGCCGGGCTCAGTAAGTGCTGGGATTCACTGCAGGACGGAAAGCCCCTCACCGCAGATGAGGTTGACCAAATGATGAAGGAGGAGTTCGGGCTCTGAGAGGCCGTGAGGGCAGGTGCGGCTGAAGGTACTGCAGCTTGCGTCAGACTGTTTTCGGCAGCCAGCCTTCCGCTATCGCAGAATTCCTCAGGGCATCATTCATGCGTGCCTGGTAGCCCTTTCCGCTTTCGCGATATGCCTGGAGCACATCTGCATCAATTGTTATAGTTATCCTGCTTTTCTTTGGCTTGCTCCCAATATGATTCGCACGCAGTTCTGGATTGACAGGTTTAAATTCGCTCAGTTCCTGATCAGTGAGCTCAGGGCAATCCTCATCAAAAGTCACTTCATATTTGGCCGCATCTTTGATTCTGGCCAATGTTTCCTCAGAGGGCACACTCCCATCCTTCAGCCGTGAAGTCACTATTGCCATAATAAAGCCTCCTCTCATGCGCAGTGGCAAGCCTTGCAGAAATCAGACGAATTTTACTTTTTCGCTCGGTGAAAGCGACAAAAACGACATCGCCTACTTTACCAATGGTTTGCCAGCGATCCTCTCTGCCATTGTTTCCCACAGAAGGATCGGCCCGCTCCAGCCGGTATTTGTCAGCAAAAACATATATTACATCTTCAAAATGCAAATGGTGCTTTTGGTAGTTTAGGACGTCTTTATTTTCGTCCCATTCAAATTCATTCTCCATGTCTCATAGTACTTTAATTCAGAAATTGTTATCAAGCAGTTATATACTGCTTTATGCTACACGTCACGCACTGTTCAGAGACTGCACGCGAACGAGCTTGAGACAGTTCAAAATGTCCCAGAATTCCTGCGGCTGAAGCCTTGATATGCCGCAGCTCCCGGATGGCCTTACTTTCTTGCTCTGATCCTTCTGAAAAACTCTTCATGCGTAAGGCGCATGGTGGTCTCCTCCGCCATTCTGTAAGCCTCATCGAAGGCGGCCTCCAGAGGATTGGTCAGGCGCTCATACTGAGCGAGGCTAAGCAGGACCGCTGTGCCACGGCCGTTTCTGGTCAGGCAGACGGGCATTCCGTTCCGCACATCGCTCTCAGTCTCACTCAATTTATCCTTCAGATCTGAAACCGGACGCTTTTTCATCATTCTGACTTCCGGGAGAAAACTTGTCATTCTTAAAATATGCCTGCTGTTCTGTCGTGACTTATTTCAGACGAAGGCACTTCAGACAGTTATGACTTCGCTCGAGCTGACGGCGAGGTCATCATCTGAAAGCCCGCTGATTTCCTTCAGAATTTCCTCAGTCTCCTCCTCAGAGGCATCCTCAATATCCTGCGTCAGCCTGTGAAATGGATGATTCTTCAGTTCTGCGAGCTTTGCCTCCGCAGCCTCCTTGAAGAACTCAGTGACAGTCATATTGAAAACACGTGCAGTTCTTCTGATCTCCTCAAGGCTCTCCGCATCCCATTCCATGCTCAGGGTTTCTGTTTCCATGGCTCGCTCCGTACTGACAGAAGTCTCTCTTTGCAGAATATGCCGCAATGCCGGCATTCATTATGCAGTTTCAGGAGATGCTGACTAACCCCGTTTGCAGCAGACGGCAGGGCTTTTCCTTGTGACTCTTATCCGGTGTCTGGCAGAGCAGGCAGGGGGCATCTCCATCAGGAATCCGGCAAATGACGGATTGTTACCGGACTTCGTCACGGGCAGGGAGCCCGGAATTCCTCAGATGTGCCGCAGCGATGCTGCGGAGCGGGCCGGATAGGCTGCTCTTCTCCATGGACGTAAAATACGCAGTCAGAATGTCATATCATCCAGGCGGTTTGTTTATGGTCAGGGGAACCGCTCATGGAGCAGCCTTATAGAGAGGCAGAAGCGGAATTCGCCGTGTCTGCCCTCGAGACGGCAGCGGCGAAGGCGGGCGTCACGGGGCGTGATTTACCGGGCTCTCGCGGCGGAGGACGGCATCAGAGAGTTTCTGCTCCCAAGCTTTGAGGCGCTTAACACAGAGAGCATTGATCGCATCGCGGACGAGGTCATTCTCTGGCTCAGATCAAGGAACACATCTCTCACCAGGAAAATATGATTACTCTCTTTCATGGCTCGTCTGCGGAAATCAGGAAGCCCCTGGCGCTTGCGGGGAGGCAGAATCTTGATTTCGGCAGGGGCTTTTATCTGACTGCCGACCGCGCTCAGGCGCTCTCCCGGGCCCTGAGGCCCATGAATGCAAGGAAGACGGGATTTCTCAGTAAATGGGAGCTTGATTTCGATGCGGTGAAATCAGGCTGGAGGGTGAAGGTTTTTGAGGCTTATGACGAGGAGTGGCTTGACTTCGTCATGGCCTGCCGGAAGGGGAGCAGTGTCTGGGAGAGATACGGCGCGGTGCAGGGCGGAACTGTGGATGACAGTGTCTTTGTCACGATGGAGCTGTACACTGCCGGACTTCTCGACAGGGATGAGGCTCTCTCGAGGCTCGCCGGAGAAAAGCCTTCCGTTCAGATCTGCATCCATGAGCAGGAGATAATCGAAAGGTGCCTCCATCTCACGGAGACAAGTGCCATCTCAGTCGGGAGTGAGCCTCAGGAGAGCCCTGTCCCCAATCCTACGCTCCTGCAGATGAAGTACAGCCGGGTGGTCCGGCTACTCGCGAAGGCTCTGCAGATCGGTATTCCGGATGCGCTCGATGTTTTTTACCGCTCGGAGACCTACATGAATCTCTCTGAGCCCCGGAACCATCTGCACAATATGGGGGATCTCTGTCTCGTTGACGAGATTATCCTTGAGCTGCAGCGGGGGCAGTGAGCGTGCATTGGACGGCGGCGTTCCGGTGCAGGCCCGTCCCACGAAGCATCCCCGATCCGATGTTGCTGCCGGATGGCCGGAGCGCTGAAGAAGCGCTAACTGCCCTTCAGCGCCTCTCCCTAAAGAAAGGTTCTTATGGCGGGGAGAAGTTGCCAGGTAAACTAGAAAGTATCCTGTGGTATCTGGCCGGGCATCATTTCATTGCGAGGAAGTGTCTGTGATGAATAGAAATACCTTTGATATTAACCGATCAGCTCCTTCAGAATGCTGTATTTTTCTCCAAGCCCGCCGTTTCCCAAAAGTTCTGTTCTGTCAGAAAATTGAATCGGATCCAAAGGTGATGTTTCAATAAAATCTTCTGAGGCGAACTGTTTACGGTATTTTATAAATTTTGTTTTATTTTCTGGGTAAACGTTAATTTCCTTTTTAAAAAGTGCTGCCAGATCTGAGGCTTTTTGATCGGTATATGAAGAAATGCATGCAGAATCCCATTTGTTTTTATCAATGTTGCATGCGTTGAAGAAGAAGCCAAGCCTCCTGAAGATTTCATTTAGAAAACACCTGCCAGTTCTGCCATTCCCCTCTCTGAAAGGATGAAGGTAATTTAGATCGCCGTAAAA
Source organism: uncultured Pseudomonadota bacterium (assembly GCA_900317945.1). Classification (GTDB taxonomy): domain Bacteria; phylum Pseudomonadota; class Gammaproteobacteria; order Enterobacterales; family Succinivibrionaceae; genus UBA2810. The sequence goes on along the minus strand of ONIT01000136.1, from coordinate 408 downwards.
TTTGGCAGCATTGCTGCAGAGAAGATCCTGATCATGGCAAAATTCCTGCAGATATCGGTTGCATTCCAGATTATAAAAAAGTCTGTCTGCTACCTCGCCTATTTGTCGTGAGTCGCAAAATTCCTGAGGTGAACCGGTTTTATGCATTTCTCCGATGAGCCCGCATTCCAAGCGATCTTTCCCTGCCCAAAAATAAATATCCTGAAACAGGTAACTATGGATTTGTTTCAACAGTTTAAAGTTCAGTTTGCCGGCGATAGGATGACTCATCAATACGGATTGACGAATAGAGGAAATGTCTCGTTCTTTGTGGCTCAATCACTTTTTCTGTGTGATGGCTCGTTCCTGACATACTTCCTTCTGCTGGCATCGATGATCTTGAGGAAGAAGTATTCATCGTCAGGGTAA
>ONIT01000087.1 GCA_900317945.1 uncultured Pseudomonadota bacterium | reverse complement strand
GTGGAAAAAAGAAATAAAACTGTTCTTGGGGGACTCAGTCCGCTAGAATACAGGAAAAAGCTAGGATTTATTTAGTCCAAGAAAAAGTCCGCGCTCTCAATTGGCCCTTTTCGCCCGGCCCATAATGGCCCATTTCACCCGGCTCTAACACTAAAACAAGGATTAAGACCGGTCCTCGTCCGTCAATGTGTAGAACGGCCATGCCACTACCCTAGACCAACATCCACTAAAACAAGGATTTGTACCATCTTTTTCTCAAAGCTCACCGTTCACCACCCTTGAACACCTTCCTTATAACTGAGCAGACCTGTTCCAGGATGTTTTGACTGCCTGCTTCGCACGTTTTCCAAAAAGCAGCATGATCGCCCGATTTTCGCGGACATCCCCGCAAGACACTCTATCTCCGACCTCCCAACAGTCGCTATGAAATTTATTAGCAGCTCATAAATTTCTCCATATCTTCCTTTCACCGCGCCGCACGGCTAACATTCAGTTCCGTGAGCAGAGAGAGCTGCTCATGAGCTGAAAGCACAATGGAGGATAAAAATGATTAACGATGCTGTAAGGAGGGTGCTTGAGTGCAGCCTCTGGGATCTCGCGACCTGCTCCAGAGACGGAGAGCCCAATGTCGTCCCGGTAACCTTCAAGGGCATAGAGGACGACGGCACTCTCACTGTGGGCGATGTGTTCCTTGAGACCACGCTCAGGAACCTTGAGGAGAACGGCGGCAGGATCGCGATCTCCGTCTATGACGCGGCTAAATTCGAGGGCTACCAGATTAAGGGCACCGCAGTGCATGTAACCGAAGGGAAGATCGTCGATGAGTACAGGGCGATGGTGGAGAAGATGTTCAGCGGTGCCGCGACAGCAAAAGGAGCGTTGATCATCACACCTGAAAAGGTTATCGTAACATCACCAGGAGCTGACAACAAAAAGGAACTGTAAGCGCTGATGTACCAGAAGAAACGTGAGCCGGACATCCGCTGCCCGCTCGAGTACGGCCTTGAGATCTTCGGAGGAAAGTGGGACTCCCGCGTCATCTGCGTCCTCAATGAGAAGAAGGTCCTCCGCTACAGCGAGATCCGGAAGGAGATGATGAACGTTACAGACGCGGTCCTCTCCGCGACGAAGCTCATCACCCACGGGCTCGTCGCACGGAAGTCCTATGACGAGATCCCGCCCCGCGTCTAGTACAGCCTCACGGACTCCGGCCGCTCGGTTGTCCCGATACTCCGTGGGATCTGCATGTGGGCCGGGATATTCCAGAGGCAGGATGACAATGCGCGCCTCATGGCGCAGTGCCAGAAGTGCGACTTCCACCGCTCCGGCCATTGAACATAAGAGAGGAGGACCTATGGACATCACCTACACTGAGGAGAAGAGGTTCACAAAGGATGAGGTGCAGCGCCTGTTCCGCTCCGTGCACTGGATATCGGCCGAGTACCCGGAGAGGCTCCACAAAGCCCTGATGCACTCCCAGACCGTCATCACCGCCTGGGACGGCGCGAGGCTCGTGGGGCTCTGCCGCGTCATCGATGACAGCGAGATGGTCGCCTATATGCACTATGTCCTTGTCGATCCGGAGTACCACGGGCACGGCATCGCCGGGCACATGATCGGGATGGTGAAGGAGAAGTACAGAAACTTCCTCTACCTTGAGGTCATGCCCGAGGAGAGCAAAAACGCCGCGTTCTACGAGCGCTTCGGCTTTAAGATCATGGAAGACGGCGTTCCCATGCAGATCTGCAATTACGCAGACCGGAGATAAGCCCTCCGGCTCCCGGAGAGCTCACGGCCTCTGCATGCCCAGAGCCTGAAGCGCTGCGGCATAGCCCTGAGCAGCGGCAAGCCTCAGCCACTTCTCCGCCTCCCGCTCATTCCTCTGGACGCCGAGCCCCTGCCGGTACATGAGCCCCAGGTTGTACTGCCCCTCGGGAGATCCCTGCTCGGCGGCCTTCCTGAACCACCTCACGGCCTCAGAGTAGTTCCTTGAGACGCCGAGCCCCCTCTGGTACATGGAGCCAAGGTTGCTCTCCCCTAGGGCGAACCCCTGCTCCGCGGCCTTCCGGTACAGGCGCGCCGCCTCGCCGTAGCTTCTCGCAACGCTCTGCCCGTTCTCGTAAAGGCTCCCGAGGTTCACCATCGCCTGAGAAGAGCCCAGATCCGCCGCCTTCCGGTACCATTTCACGGCTGCGGGGATGCTCGCGGACACTCCGGGGCGCCCGAACTGGTACATGACGCCAAGGCTGAAGCAGGCGGGCGCGTAGCCCTTCGCGGCAGCGCTCTCATAGAGACTCCTCGCCTCCGTATAGCTCACCGGTACGCCCCGCCCTTCCGCGTAAAGCGCCGCGAGGTTGGATTCCGCCCTGGCGTTTCCGTGATCCGCGGCCATCCGGTGCCACTTCACCGCCTCGCGGTAGTCCTGCGGGACTCCCCTCCCGTTCTCGAACATGAGCCCCAGGTTGAACATGGCGGTGTCGTTCCCGAGCTCCGCTGACTTCCTGAAGAGCCTCGCGCACTCACTGAGGCTCTGCGGCACCCCGCTTCCCGCGCAGTAGGCGCTCCCCAGGTTGTTCATGGCCTCGGCGTTGCCCTGCTCCGCGGCCTTACGGTACCACCTCACCGCCTCGGACATGCTCCGCCCGACTCCGATGCCGCCCGCGTAAAGCGTCCCCAGGCTGTGCTGCGCCCCGGAGTGCCCCTGCTCGGCGGCCTTACGGAGCCACCTCGCGGCCTCGGAGGGGCTCCTCGCGACGCCCTTCCCCTCAAGGGAGAGCGTCCCCAGGAGGTACTGCGCGTCGGGATTCCCGTGCTCAGCGGCCTTACGGAACCACCTTGCCGCATCCTGGTACCTCTTCCCGATGGCGTAGATGTAGGCAAGATTAAGCTCAGCCCCTGTATCGCCCGACTCCGCGGCCTCGGTGCAGGCCCTGAACACCTCTGCCGCGGTGCCCTCGTTTATTGCTGAAATGTCGCAGTCAGCTGCCCCCGCTGACAGAGACACTGCTGCCAGAAGCGCCGCGGACGCGGCCCGAAGCCCTGTTCCCATAACCGTCTCCTTCACTTCCCTCCGCAATGCGGAAAACAATCCTGCCCCAGAGGCGCCACATGCCTCCGGGAGAGGCAGCCGGACTCTCCCGGCGATGAATGCCCGCATCCCGGATCTCCCGGAACGCGGCCGCCCAGTTCCCGGAGCTGCACCTCTCCATCTCCAAAGGCTCTCTCCGGAGCCATCTGCAGTGCCCTGAGCGCCCTGAACACAGAGATAGGAGCGGATGGCGCCTCAGCGCCCTCCAGTGATGCGCACGAGCTCCCGCGCGGCGTCCTTCTGCCCGTGCCCGGCGGCACGGCGTAGCCATTTAAGGGCCTCCGCCAAATCCTTCCTGACGCCCTGCCCATTGAGGTACATCACGCCAAGGCTGTACTCCGCGTCCGGGTTCCCCTGTTCCGCGGAGAGCGTGTACCAGCGGAGCGCCTCCCCGTAGTCCTTCCGGACGCCGAAGCCCTCCTGGTACATGTACCCGAGGTTGTTCTCCGCGGGGGCGTTCCCCTGCTCCGCGGCCTTAAGGAACCATTTCCGGGCCTCGCCGTAGTCCTGCGGCACTCCTGTGCCAGCAACATACATAAGGGCAAGGCTGTTCTCTGCGTCCGCGCTCCCGTGCTCCGCTCCCATCCTGAGCCACTTAAGGGCCTCCGCTCCGTCCTGCCGGACTCCGGTCCCGGTCTTGTACATGTAGCCAAGCCGCCACTCGGCGTCAGAGCTCCCGAGATCAGCGGCCCTCTGGTAGAGCCTCAGAGCCTCTGCATAGTCCTGCCTGACGCCGAGCCCGTTCTCGTGCATGGTCCCGAGCCCGTACACCGCGCCGGCGTTGCCTTTCTCAGCAGCGCTTTGGAAGAGCGCGAGCGCCTTACCGTAATCCCGCTGGACGCCCTTTCCCTCCGCGTACATCAGGGCAAGCCCCGCCTCCGCGTCAGAGTTCCCTCTCTCAGAGGCGCTTTTGAGGAGCTCAAGCGCCTTCCCGAAGTCCTGCCTGACGCCTTTTCCCGTGAGGTGCATGAGGCCGAGCGCCGCCTCCGCCGCCGCGTGCCCTTTGTCAGCGGCCTTCCGGTACCACTCCGCCGCAGCGGCGTAATCCCGCTGAACGCCGAGCCCTCTGTAGTACACGCTCCCGAGCACTGCCTCAGCAAACTCATCGCCCTTATCCGCTGCAGTCCTCAGGAGACTCAGTGCCTTGCCGTAATCCCGCGGAGTGCCCAGCCCCTCCGCGTGCATCACTGCAAGGGAGACCATCGCCCTGGTGTAGCCCTGATCCGAGGATTTCCGGAGCCATTTAATGGCCTCAGGGTAGTCCTTCCTCTCAAAGAGAGAGATATATCCCAGATGGAACTGCGCCCCTGCGTGCCCCTGCGCGGCGGCCTTCCGGAACCACTCCTCAGCCTTCCCTGGATCCTTCCCCGCCCCCTTCCCGAAACAGTATTGCTCTCCCAGATAGTTCTGCGCCGCAGGATCGCTGATGTCCCCTTCATCATCTGCCGCCCCGGGAGCGACCTCACCGCCCTCTCCCCGCGCGGCCGTTACGGCAGATGCCTCCGGGAGAGGCCCGCCGATGTCGAGCCCGTCAAGCCACAGCAGGATGTCCTCCTCGCTGGTTTTCGCCAGCGCGTGAGGCGCGGCCGCTGCCATCACGGCGGCAAGCGCGATCGCTGCAAGTCTTCTCATTCCCGTTCCCTTCCTCATCTCCCGGAACTCCGGCAGAGGCAGCCGGCACCTTCCGGCAGCTTCCATGAAAGCCAGTATTTTCCGCACCCAGGGCGCGGCAGCGTCCAGGCGTGCTCAGCGCCTTTCACTGATGGCGGAGAGCGCCTCTCCTGCACGGCTGTCACCGTGCGAGCGGGAAAGCCTCAGCCACCTCACCGCCCCGGCGCTGTCCCTTGGGGTGCCCTCGCCGTTCGCGTACATGAGGCCCAGGCTGTACTCCGCGTCTGCGTTCCTCTTCTCAGCCGCCATCCGGTACCAGCGGAGCGCCTCCTGGTAATTTTTCCCGACGCCAAGGCCGTTCCGGTACATATGGCCAAGCCCCGCCTGCGCCCCGGCGCTCCCGTGCTCCGCGCCTTTCCTGAGCCACTCAAGGGCCCTTCCGTAGTCCCGCCTGGTTCCCGTGCCCGTGAGGTACAGGATGCCAAGGCGCCACTCGGCGTCCCGGTCCCCGAGCTCCGCGCCTCTTGTGTAGAGCCGGATAGCAGCGGCAGGCGCCTGCTTTACTCCAAGTCCGCCCTCATAGATGGTACCGAGGTTCGTGAAGGCGTTGGCGACGCCCTGCTCCGCGGCCTTCCGGAATAGATCCTGCGCCGCCGCATAGTCCTTCTTCGTTCCGAGACCGGCGAGATACATCACGCCGAGGCTGTTCTCCGCATTGGGGTTCCCCTTCGCCGCGGCGCTCTGGAGGAGCCTCAGCGCCTCAGGGTAATCGGTTTTCCCGCAGGAGCCGAAGAGGTAAACCATGCCAAGGTCCGACTCCGCCTCGGCGAGCCCGCCAAGGGAGGCCTTCCTGAGCCACTTCTCGGCCTCCGCGCAGTCCCGGCTGACGCCCCGCCCGGTAAGGTACATGATCCCAAGGTCTGACTCCGCCTCGTGGACGCCTTTATCCGCGGCCTTGCGGTACCATCTCAGGGCCTCCGCGAAATCCTGCGCCACGCCCCTTCCGTTCTCGTACATGGAGCCGAGGTTGGCCCAGGCGTCAGCGCTCCCCTTGTCTGCCGCAAGGCGGAAGAGCCGCAGAGCCTCCCCATAGTCCTGCCTGACGCCCCTCCCTTTCATGTACATGTAGCCAAGGTTGTTCTCCGCGGTGATGTTCCCCTTCTCTGCCGAAAGGCGGAAGAGCCTGAGCGCCTCCCCATAGTCCTGCCTGACGCACTCGCCTTCCGAGTACATGTAGCCAAGCTGCCCCAGCGCGGCGGCATGCCCCTGATCCGCGGCCTTCCGGTACCATTTCGCGGCCTCGGCGCAATCCCTCGGAACTCCCTTCCCATCGTAGTACATCCTGCCAAGGAGCGACTCGCCGTACTCATCGCCCTTCGCGGCGGCCGAACGGAGAAGCGCTATGGCCCTGCCATAGTCCTTCGGCACTCCGTCCCCCTCCGCGTGCATCACGGCAAGGCTAACCTCCGCCCTGGCGCAGCCCTGATCCGCCGCCTTCCGGTACCACTTCGCTGCCTCAGCGCTGTCATTTCTGTCATGCTGATAGAGGAAGCCCAGATGGAACTGCGCCCCGGCGTGCCCCTGATCCGCGGCCTTGCGGTACCACTCCTCGGCCTTCCGGAGATCCTTCCCCACCCCGTCGCCGTAGTAGTACTGATCTCCCAGATAGTTCTGCACGGGCGCCTCGGTGATGTCGCCCGTCCTCCCCTTCTTTTCTCCCTGACGGGCGCCCGGCCTCACTCCATCTGCCGCGCCGCGCCCGAAGCTCTCAGGCAGCGTGCCGTCGATGTCGATGCCGTCAAGCCACATCAGGATGTCAGTGCCGCTGACATGCGCTGTCGCAGTCACGGGGGCAGCCGCCAGCAGGAGCGCGGCGGCCGCAGTGGCAAATCTATTCATTCCGTTTCTCCAGAGGATCCCGTCCGGGAGAGAGAGCCTCTCAGGCTTTATCACGGCAGCGCGCTGCCCTGAATCCCGGCATCCTCAGGAGGATCTTAGCAGTTATCCCGCCTGCGCACAAAGTGTCATCTGCGGAGCTGTGCCGGTGCTCAATGGCAAAGGCATGGAGCCTCTCGCGAATGCCCCGATCTGACAATGCGCATGCAGCGGATCCCCTTATGGATTATCATCACGCAGGGGCGGCATCGCCCTGAAAGGAAAGCTCAGCATGGATGTCAGCGTCATTCTCTTTGAAGGGTTCACCTCACTCGACTTCATCGGGCCAGTTGAGGCCCTGCAGCGGATCCCGGAGTACAGCATCAGGTACTTCTCACCTGAGGGAGGCGCCGTCAGCAACGGGAAAGGGCTCAATCTCGCGACTGAGCCGATGGCGGACATCAGGCCCGGGATCCTCCTCGTACCCGGCGGGTTCGGCACAAGGAAACTCGTGAATGACGGGGCTTTCATCAGCGCGCTCCGGAAGGCCGCTGAGGAATCGGCGTACTGCCTTACGGTCTGCACCGGATCCGCGCTCCTCGCGAAGACCGGGCTCCTCGACGGCCTCGCCGCCACATCGAACAAGCGCGCCTTTGACTGGGTGGTGTCGGTAAATCCCAGGGTTAGATGGCAGCGCCGGGCGAGATGGGCAAAGAACGGGAAATACTACAGCTCATCGGGGGTCTCCGCGGGAATTGACATGGCGCTCGGCTTCATCAGCGACCGCTTCGGTGAGGCTAAGGCGCGTGAGGCTGCAGGCGCCATGGAGTACGTCTGGAACAGCGATCCCGGGAAGGATCCGTTCGCCGCTGACTGAGGTGCATCAGTCTGCACCTTGCCTACTCACTCAGTCTGCCTTGTTCCTGCAGGACATACCGCGGTGTCTGCATAGCCAGAATCGCAGTTGCTCATCTAACACCGCATGCAAAGGCCAGACGCAATGAGCTGATCTGTAATTATTCTTTGTCAGGTTCTGCTTTATTAAAGCGCAGAGACAGCAACCACATAGAATGCCAAGCCTCCACAGGAACTCAACCATCACTCAAACAAAACATGCCTCTATCAGGCAATCAGATTCAACCTTCCTTGCTTCGCTGTCATAAAACTGAGGTTCTTAACAGTTATGACATCTTGAACATATTTTGCTAAAACTCTCAAATTTATTCATCAAAGGAAAGATTCCGCTGTACAAAAAAAAAAACGAATGTAAACTCAATTTTAGGAGTGCAGGTCATAGTTCCGGAGCCACCTTATGGGTATTTACCATATATTCAAACAGGTATCAGTTCAGGACATTAGTGATAATGCCTATTATCTGTACAATTTTTTGAATGATATTGGTGCAGAAATTCAAAAGGAATACGTTGACAGGCTTGAAAATGACCTAATTTCCTTCAAAAATTTCAACAAAGAATGGCTGGATTTCCTGCTCAGCAATAATTTTATTTATGAAGGCAGCCTAGACAAGGACTACTACAGCAGACAGCTGGCCAAGGCGGAACAGAAGCTGAACAGCGGAGCCAAGTTCACTCTGCTCCCAGTTCAGTATGCCTGCAACTTCAACTGCAAGTATTGCTACGAAAATCATGAACTGAAGGCTCGATACAGCGAAGAGCAGATTGACGAGATCCTGCAAGTAATAGCAAAAAGGGAATGCAAATGGTTCTCTGTTGAATATTTTGGCGGTGAGCCGCTGCTGAATGTAAGGTGGATCAAGGCTTTTCAGGAAAAGCTGAAAACCCAGGATGGTTTTCTTCCATCTTCCATGACAACCAATGCGTATCTGCTTACTGGAGAGCTGTTCAGCTCACTGGTTGACCAGAAAATCATTTCTTACCAGATAACCATTGACGGCACAAGAGACAGCCATGATCAACTAAGGCCATTGGCAAACGGAGCCGGAAGCTGGGACACAATCCTGAAAAACCTGAAGGAAATCAGGCAGATCGACAAACAGTTCATAGTTGCGCTAAGGGTTAACTTCAACAGCTCCAATTCCTCACCTGAAAAAATGGAAGAATTTTTCAGAAGCATTGAATTTCTTGAGCATGATCCGCGTTTCAGGATTCTGTTCAGGCCTATAGGTGATTACAGTGCAGCCAATGACAGAAGCTGCGACAGGAGTGTTCTTGCACCGGTCAATGATCTTCGCGAAATAAAACAGACCTTTGAAGTAAAAGCCCTTGAACGCGGATATGTGCTGGCAGACATCCATATGTTCACTTCTGTTGGCGGAGCAGTCTGCTATGCGGCAAAAAGAAACTCAAGGGTCATAGACGCAAACGGCAATTTATTAAAGTGCACGATCGCAGTGGATCGGGAAATTAATTCAATTGGCAACTATAAAGAAGCTTCAATCGATGAAGAGAAAAACGGGCTATGGAGTTTTTCTAAAAACAAAGTCAGGGAAGAATGCAAGGGTTGCCGTCTGTTATTTCAATGTCTTGGAACCGCATGCCCTTTAAAGGCAATGAAAACGGAACCGTACAGCTGTTTGAAGAATGAAGTAAATGAAAGTTTTCTAGTCAGCAAAATCAGAAAATGCAAGGAGATACTGAAAGCTGCCAAAGCTGGCAAGTGAATATGGATTTATTTGGCATTGATAGCGGATGCCTGCTGAAATGGGAAGTTAAATATGACGATTGATAACAACTTAATCCAGTACGAAATAGTGATTGCCGGTTACTGCAGTGACAGCTGGTGTTTTGGTGACATTGTATGTGGTTCTAACCTTAGATCATGTTAATTGCATGCAATGTAATAAACAGAGCGTCAATTTTTTCACCAAACAAACACTTTGTTATGGAGGTCAGGATATGAAAGTTGATAGCAATTTAATCCAATACGAAAGCATGATTATTGAATGCTGCGATGACAGTTACTGTTCGGGCGATATTTGCTGCGGGGCAAATTTCTCAATTTGTTAGTTTTCCTGAGTTTGTTGGAGATCAGAGTATGAAGATTGATGCAGGCCTAATTCAGTACGAAAGCATGATTATTGAATGCTGCGATGACAGTTGGTGTTCGGGCGATATTTGCTGCGGTACTAATTTCTCAATTTGTTAGTTTTTCTGAGTTTATTCGGAGATCAAAATATGGAAATTGATAACACTTTAATCCAGTACGAAAGTGCGGTTATCGGTTGCAGTGACAGCTTTTGTTTTGGCGATATTGGCTGCGGTTCGAATTTCACTTTTTGCTGATCTTACCGCGCAATCTATTTTTTAACTGATTGCCGGTTCTATCAGCTTACGGAATTACCGAAAGAAGAGGTGACTGAGAATGTTTAAAGAAAATCGTTCTATCAAGATAACTGATGATGTGCTGAATTTGAAAGCAGCCACTTCTGCTACTGTTATCTTCAGGGACTGCAGTGATTCTGATGATTGCCTGGTTGAGCTGAGTTCAGATAAACCTTTCGATAACCTGAAAATCGCCAGCGAAGACGGTGCTCTCACAGTCAGCAGTGCCAGTGAGTACTCTCTCGGGACTATTGTTGACGCCTTCGCAGATGCTGTTAAAGGCAATTTCGACAGTCTGAAGGGTATTGCAACTGATCCGACCAGCGTCAGACTTGAAGTCAGTGTTCCTAAATCAGTCAAGAAAATTAATCTGAAGCTGAATAAAGGAACTGTTGAGTTTTCTTCCAAGCACGCGAAGAAGTTTGATTTCAAAATTAACTCCGGCACATGCCAGCTGAATTTAACTCCTGATTTCAAGTCATGCGAGGCACGAATCAATTCCGGTGTCTGCAACGTTCAGAAAAATGGATTTTCCGGACTTATCAAGGCAAAGGTAAGAAATTCCGTTGTTTATGAGAAAGGAGATGAAGACAGCGGCAGTGTTGAGATCAAGATAAATAACGGTGTTTTCAACATTTGACCTGTGTCAGGCTGGCCGCTAATAGCGTACCCTGTAAAACCTCTTGCCTGAAACGGTAAAGAGGTTTTTTTATACACATTTCAGCCGTGTGAGACCGGGAAAATAAGATAAGGCAAAAATTGCATGAGTGCAACATCAGCCATATCTTCATCTAACCGTCAGGAGAATTCTCATGAAAGTTTACAACTGCCCTGTCTGCGGAAAAGCCTCAGATTTTGACGGAACAACAGGTGAACTGAAGTGCAGCAACTGCGGCACCACCGTAAATGTCGAGAAAGGCACACTCCGTAATCCCACATACAATACATGGCATGAATTCAAACCACATGGCTATGACAGGATCATACTGAGCCCTGGCGATGGAGAAGGCAAAAAGGCTAAAAGCAGGACTGTCTCTAAAAGTTGCCAGTACTGCGGGACAAATACCAAGCCTGACGGCATTGCGCCTCTTAGAATCTCTGCTGACAGTGTGAGAAAAATTGTGAAAAAGTGGTACGGCAAGCAAATGTTCGCGCCTAGTTTTACGTCCCGCAGTCTTGAAATCAAATTCTCATCCCCACAGTTCATCCCGTTCTGGGTGTTCAGAGCACACATAGAAGGAGAGTACTCCGGCCGCTGCGGCAAAGACATCACTTTTGTCATGCCAAACTCAATCCATGGTATAGGATTCGGAGGCAGGGAAGGCCACTTAGACAAGTTTGGTCTCCTCAAAACAGAGACCATTACCTCCTGGGAGAATATTCAGGGCACCGAGAGCAGCGATCTCGAAAACATCGGCGTACCAGCACAAGATCGCATAGATAACGAATATTCTCTATTTTTATTTAGGTCAACGCCTGCCGACGCATATACCGAATGGAAGCCGGAATATTTTGCAGGAACCAACTCCATTACCCCGACTGTTACAGCAGAATACGCTCTAGAGCAGGCGAAAAGTAAGATGAAACATGAGCTCGAGTTTTGTTTGGACAAAAAGTATGACCACATGGAGTTGAACACCTTTAATGTTGACTACAGCAATATTTCCTGGCGCCTAGTGCAGATCCCTGGTTATTTCTTTACCTGCCACTCTCATGGCCGAATCTATGTCGGTGCGGTGAATGGTGTGACCGGTGAAATAAGCGGAACATGTCCGGTGTCTTTAATCAAGCTCATCATCGCACTATTGCTTGCTACAGCCGTCACGATTGCAGGCATCGTATTCTTATCGACTGCTGATGGCGTCAATGTCTGCACAGTCGGCAACTGCCGGCCAAGCTTGAAAGCACTCAGTGCAACCATCGCCATAGCCGTAGCAATCGCAGCCATAATGATTTGTGCAGACTACATTTTTAATTTCGGAAATAACTACCAGAAGGACAGTACCTGGTTACAAAACATCATGAAAAAGACAAATAAAGACTCACAGACTTCATCACAGCTACAGGAGTGATAGCAGCACCTTTTACCGATTCTGAAGCAATTCAGAAAGAGCATAAGCGAGGATAAACCCGATCAAAAAATCATTTGCCACAGAAAATCCTGCAAAATTGTGATTCAGTCTCTATAAAGGTCTGCTGACTTCCCCTCGATTGCATCACTAAGAAGATCAGCTGACTCATCTGTCAAAAACGATCGCTCATGCATCAGTCCTTCAGGCACGCGAGTGGAATGGCTTTCACGCCGTCAGTGCGTGTATAGGCCATCTCCCCTCCGGTCAGCACAATGAGGAGCTCCGGCTCACGAAGCGGCATCTGCTTTTCCTCTGTATTGTGCTTCCTGATAAGGTCCCTGATCTTAATGAGCTGCCCTGCCCCGTTCTCAATCCCTAAGCCTCCAAGCCGGCATTCGATGAGCGCGTACCGTCCGTCATCAAGGTGAAGGACGATGTCGGCCTCCAGGCCGTAACGGTCATGGAATGAGGATATACGGCCCTTCTCTCCCGCTGTATATGCCTTAAGGTCACGGATGCACATCTGAAGGAACATGAGGCCGAAGCAGGCGAGAGGCCGAGAAGTGCCGCGGCAAGAGACGGATCAGAGAATCCCCGCCTCGCAGATCTGCGGATGGCTGTCCTGCTCCTTACGGGCGGGCACCATGCCTCAGTGTCATCAATGACGGAGAGGCGCCGCAGCGCGCCGGTATAGTCCTCAAAGGTGTCCATGGAGCAGCTCACGCCTGATGATGTGACATCAGCGAGCATGGCCCTGTTGGAGGCAAAGGAAGAGATGTGCCGCGCATATGAGCGGAGGATCCTCTCGGCAAGTTTCCCATCGCGACTTTTCCCGCCGATGCGGGAAATGTCCTCGAGGCACACGGCGCTCACACAGTCCCGGGCCGCCTGCAGCTGCGCCTTCCGCGTACCCGGAGAGAGCGATTCCGGCCAGCCTCCGCGGCAGACGGCGAAAATCAGATACTCAAGGCCCATTTCCGAGGTCCTGCCGTCAAGATCCAGATGAGGATTCTCAAAGAGCTCCCGCAGGGATATCTCGCCAGTTGACTCGTGCGACTCCCAGAGGCTCAGGGGACGAATGCTCACCGAGGCTCACCTCCTCTTCAGGAATGCCCGGTCTTCATTTTGCCGGCCAATGCCCCTCAGAATAAACCGGCCCGGCACAGAAATCTCCAGGCTGCAGGGCGCAATTGATCCAATAATACCCGGGATCCTGCCGCCCATCAGTCGGCACTGCGCCGGAGCAATCAGACAATACCCTGCCATCCGCCCAGCGGTTTTCAGGCATCCGGAACCCGTCAGTATTTTACGGGCAATGCGCTGATATAAGGAAGGATAATTCAGAAAACCGGAACTTTTGCGGTATTTCAATCGGTATTTTTGCGCTGTTCCGGCCGGAACTTTTGCGCTCCCCCATCCGGCATTGCTGCAGCTTTTATAAAGAGGCCTTTGAAACGGTCCTGCAGATCATCTATTCTTAACCAAAGAAAAGTGCTGCAAATCTGCATTTCAAACCACAGAAAAGTGTTACGGCTCAGCGTTTTTAACTCAAGAAAAATGCTGAAGCAGCCATTTCACGGCCATGCTGACGGCAGGGAGGCTTTGTGGAAAGATTTCTCTCAGAAAAGCTCATCAGGTGGAAAGACAGCACACGGCGCAAGCCGCTCCTTATCCATGGAGTGAGGCATGCCGGGAAAACCTGGCTCATGAAGGAATTCGGCAGAACCGCCTATAAGAAGACTGCCTATGTGTCATTCATCAGCAGCCCGCAGATGAAAGGAGCATTTGAGAAAGACTGCGATCCCAGGCGGATCCTGATGGATATCGCGGCCTGGACAGGCGTGAACATAACGCCATCCGACACTCTTATTATCCTTGATGACACAGAGGAAGTCCCCAGGGCGCTTGAGTCCCTCAAATATTTCTGCGAGGAAGCCCCGGAGTACCATGTCATTGCCGCGGACTCATTCCCGGGCCCTGGCCCTTATGACGGAATCTCCTTTCCCGTCGGCAAGGTCAGTGAGATGACGCTCTATCCTATGTCATTCCGGGAATTCCTCCTCGCGATGGGCGAGAGGGAGCTTTCTGAGCTCCTCAGAGACAGAAAATACGGCTGGCTTAAAGAGCAGAGGGAGAAGTACATCCACTGGCTCAGGAACTATCTATATGTAGGAGGCATGCCGGAGACTGTCAGCCTTTTCCAGGAGCAGAAGGATTACAGGGCCGTGAGGTCGCTGCAGATGGAAATCCTCGGACAGTATGAGAAGGATTTCGGCAAGCATGCGGAGGGCACTCTCCTTAAGAGGATCAAAGAGGTCTGGAGCTCCGTCCCCGCACAGCTCTAGAAGGAGAACAGGAAGTTTTTCCTCAGGGAGATAAAAAAGGGCGGCAGGATGAAGGATTTCGCACCGGCAATAGAGCGGCTCGTGAGATCAGGGCTCCTCCTCAGAGTGAACAGGGTGAGAAGGCCCGGAATCCCACTGAAGTCATACGCGGAGCCAGGCGCATTCAAGCTCTATCCCGCTGACGTCGGGCTCCTCTCCGCAATGTACGGCATAAGCTCAAAGGTGCTCACTGACGGCAATGCCGTATTTCATGCATTGAACGGCGCCCTTGCGGAGACCTTTGTACTTCAGGAGCTGAATGCCATGACAGACTGCGATATCTGTTACTACTCCAACGATGACTCGACTTTTGAGATCCCCTTCCTGCTTGAAGGCGAGGACGGAATCGTGCCGGTCGAGGTAAAGGCGGACGAAAGCCAAAGGTCAAGAGGCTTCAGGAATTTCTGCGAAAAGTATCGGCCGCAGCTTGCGCTCAGGACCTCCCTGTCTGACTACAGGGAGCAGGACCGGATGAAAAGCATTCCGCTCTATGCAATAGGGACGATATAGAACATATGCAGGCTGGCTGCTGCCTGCTTCCGGAAGAAACTGCGTTTTCCTGAGCAAAGCATTTGCTTGTAGTAACTTTATCTTGTTTTGCAATGTATTGACTAATCTTTATTTTGTAATTATATTGTCCATAATACAAAAGAGGAGTTAAGAGCTATGGCTACTGCAAATATCAATGTACGGGTTGATTCTTCCCTCAAGCAGGCTGCCGAGAGCCTGTTCAGTGACCTCGGGCTGAACATGTCTACCGCAATTACGATGTTTCTGAAGAGTGCCGTCAGCTATGACGGCATTCCTTTTGAAGTAAGACGGGAGATCCCCAACGCTGAAACACGTGCGGCTCTTGCAGAGTACAAGGCAATGAAGGAGCATCCTGAGCTTTACAAGCGCTACGATTCCTTTGATGATGCGGCAAAAGAGATTCTTGCCGATGCTTAAGGTTATCCCTTCGAATCATTTCCGGAAAGATCTGAAACTGGCAAAAAAGCGCGGCTTGAAAATAGAGAAGCTTGCTGAAGTGATCAACACACTTGCCTCAGAGGAAACGCTTGCAGAAAAATACCGCGATCATGGTCTTACCGGGAATTATGAGGGGTTTCGCGAGTGCCATATAGAACCCGACTGGCTTTTGATCTACAGGGTTGAAAGCTGCGGAGTTGAACTCTTTCTGTTCCGGACGGGCACTCATGCAGCTCTCTTTTAAGGCGATAACCAGGCCCCTCTTTTGTGCTGTTTCAGCAGCTTCTGCGATTCCTTATCCATTTCTCCGCCTCTCCGCAGTAGGTTTATCGGAAGAACAGTGGCTGAGATGGTCAGCTCGACATCATCATCCGCCGTATCCTAATTTACATAGAAATCTGTCATGAAATTGTAATTCCATCCCCTCTCATGATGCTGTCTGACTGAAATAACCATCCGGCCAGGCCGCAGACGATCTGCTGGACTGTCCTCTGCAGTTCCGGTACGCAGTATGGTCTCAGATTCGAATGCTGCCATAGATCAGCGATCCTTTTATGGTATTCCATGCTTCTGAATATTATTTTTCTGACAATATGCTGATATAAAGCGCGAAAAATAAGATGATCGGAATTTTTGCGCTGTTTTGATCGGAGTTTTTACGGTATTTTGAACGGAACTTTTGTGCTGTTACAGTGGGCACTTTTGCGGTATTTCAAGCTGGACCAGCTAATTCGTCAGCATTTGATTACATTAAGCCATTATGAAAGTCATACGCACATTCAATTATCACCTTCTGAATGCGGGAGAGTGTCTCCTCATAATATTCTGCTTCCTTATCTGAATCTGAGTTTTTCAAAGCTGTGTACTAAAAACTGCCGTAAATTTTATAAAACATTGTTAATTCAACAAGTTATACAAATTTAAGCAAATTTATAGAACT
>ONIT01000101.1 GCA_900317945.1 uncultured Pseudomonadota bacterium | reverse complement strand
CATTAGAAAGGCAGTTTCCGCATGGAATAACGCCTTTCGGGTTCGTACGCCCTTATGGGCGCTCAGATGAGGCGGTGCTCGGCCGCGGCGGACCGTAATCATGGTTTGCATATATGGCCGCGATTGCAGAATCGAGGCCATTTTTTTTATTTCTATCCAGCCGGAGGGATTGCTTGGCTACAGTTGAGGAAAAGGCAGCGGACCTTCTTAAAGGTCCGATTGAGTCGATGGGCTGCGTGCTCTGGGGGATCCAGTTCGTGCACGCGGGGCGCCACTCGACTCTCCGTGTCTATATTGACCGCGACGGAGGCGTTACTGTCGATGACTGCGCCGACGTGAGCGAGCAGATCGGGCGCTTGCTTGATGTCGAGGAGGTAATTCCCTACGAGTACCGCCTCGAGGTCTCGTCGCCCGGCATGGACCGCCTGTTCTTCACCTTTGAGCAGCTCGCCGGAGCCGCAGGAAGCGAGATCTCGTTCGAGTTCCAGAAGGAGATCAACGGCTCGAAAAAGTTCAAGGCAGTCCTGAAGAGCGCTGAGGACACTGAGAGCGGGCAGAGGCTCGTCCTCACCCTCGAGGACGGAACCGAGGTCACGTGCGCCTACGCTGACGTGAAGAGCGCGAGGCTCGTTCCCCATTTTTGACAAGGGCCTGAGAGAGCAGGGGCGATAAAGCCCCGCGCCTCAGGCAGAAATTACATAACCAGGGTCATATCCGTGCTGCAGCATATGCTGACGCCCGGGTTTTGAGCTTAACCGGAGGGAGTGCCTCAGGGCACACGATCCGACAGAGAAGGCGTGGCAGATGAAAAGCAAGGAAATATCCGGAGTTGTAGAAGGCGTATCAAACGAGAAGGGCCTGCCCAAGGAGAAGGTGTTCGAGGCGATTGAGAACGCCATAGCGTTCGCCGCCGAGAAGAAGTACGAGACCGAGAACGGCATCGAGATTTCGGTGCGTGCCGAGATCGACCGCAGGACCTGCGAGTACAAGACCTACCGCCGCTGGGAGGTTGTCGAGGACGACGACCCCCTCGCGCATCCGACCATGCAGGTGACGCTCGAGGCCGCGAGGCTCGAGAACCCGGACATAAAGCCGGGCGAGTACATCGAGGACGAGGTCGAGATCAAGTCGGACGACCGCATCACCGTGCAGGCCACCAGGCAGTTCCTGCAGCAGAAGATCCGCGAGGCGGAGCGCATGGAGGTCATCGAGAAGTACCGCCCGATGGTCGGCCACATCGTCTCCGGCATCGTGAAGCGCAAGAACCACGACAGGCTTATCGTTGAGATCGGCCGCGGCATGCCGCGCCCGGGAATGCCGAGATCCTACGGCACCGAGGCAGTGCTCCCGGCAAGCCAGCTCCTTCCCCGCGAGGCGGCGCTCTTCAGAGTCGGCGACCACATTTCAGGACTCCTCCTCGACATCCGCGAGGACGCGATGAACGGCAAGGGCTCCGGGCTCACCCTCTCAAGGACCGATCCGAAGTTCCTGACCGAGGTCATGAGGAAGGAGGTCCCGGAAATCGGTGAGGACCTCGTTGAGATCAAGGCGGTTGCCCGCATGACCCAGGCAAGGCGCTCCAAGGTCGCGCTCTTTGCGAAGGACAAGAGGATTGACCCCATCGGCGCCTGCGTCGGCATGAAGCAGAGCCGCATCACCGCCATCAAGGACGAGCTGGGCGGTGAGAAGGTCGATCTCGTGAAGTGGGATGACGATCCGGTTCAGTACGTCATGAACGCCATGCAGCCTGCGGTAGTCCTCAGCGTCAGGGTTGACGAGGTGAAGCACAGCATGGATCTCGCGGTCGAGGAGGACAACCTCTCCCGCGCCATCGGCACCGGCGGTCAGAACATCAACCTCGCGTCCCGCCTTACCGGCTGGCACCTCAACGTCCTTTCAAAGGCGGACTTCGACAAGCAGGAGAGCAGCGAGGAGGAGAAGCTCAAGAAGCTCCTCACCGAGAACCTCAACATCGACGACGAGTTCGCCGAGGTCCTCATCGACGAGGGCTTTGACTCGCTCGAGAACGTTGCCTACGCTCCTGTCAAGGACCTCGCCTCAGTCGAGGGCATCACCGAGGACATGGCACGCATCCTCATCAAGTCCGCTAACGACGCGCTCGCAAGGATTGCGGAGGAGAGGAAGAAGTCGATTTCCGATGACCTCTGCGAGCTCGTCGGCAGCGAGACCGCCGAGAAGCTCTCGACCGTCGGCATCACCAACCTCGAGGCCCTCTGCGAAGCGGCCACCGATGATCTCAAGGACATCGAGGGCATGGACGAGAAGACCGCCGGCGACCTCATCATGAAGGCCCGCGACAAGTGCTGGTTCTCGGACGAGGCAAAGGACAAGGGGGACTCTGACGGAGATTCCGCCAAGGCGTAAAGCGGCAGAACTGGGAGACAATATTTATGGCAGATAACGAGAACAAGGAAGGCACCGGTTCACAGACTATGACGCTTCAGCGCGGCAGCGGCTCCGGGCGTCAGATGACGAGAAGGGTGCAGGACACCACCGGGCGCGTGCGCACTGTTGACGTAAAGGTCAGGAAGAAGAGAAGCTATTCGAAGCAGCAGGCCGAGGAGGCCCGCCGCCGCGAGGAGGAGGAGCAGCAGGAGCGCGCCCGCCGCGAGAGCGAGCAGCAGAGAAAGGCTGATCTCGCCGCGCAGCGCGCCGAGAGGCAGGCCGAGGCCGCAAGGGCCGCCGAGCTCGCGAACCGCGAGCGCGAGGAGAAGGAGAAGGAGGAGCGGAAGAAGACCGAGGCCGAGAACTCAGCGAAGAAGAAGGCCGAGGCCCAGAGGCAGCAGGCCCAGAGGCAGAGGAGCCGCGAGGATTCCGAGGGCTCCGAGAAGCTCAGGCAGCAGCAGGAGCAGGAGCTGACCCGCAAGGCCGAGGAGAAGGCCAAGGAGCTCGCCGAGGAGACCCGCCGCATGGCCGAGGAGAACGCGGCCCGCTGGGAGGCTGAGGCTCAGAATGACTCCTCTGACTCCGATGACGATTCCGGCACCTCAAGGTTCGTCAAGGAAGCCGAGATGGAGCAGGAGCGCGAGGAGGAGAACCGCGGCCGCCACAGAGCAGGCAAGAAGGGCTTCGGCCAGAAGGGCCGCGATGAGGATGACCGCTCAGACCGCGGCGACCGCCGCGGCAAGGCCGGGAGCCGCAAGGCCGTCAAGGCCCGCAGGCAGCCCAACCAGAACGGCTTCCAGAAGCCCGCGGCTCCTGTTGCCCGCGACGTCGTCATCGGCGAGACCATCACCGTGGGCGAGCTCGCGCAGAAGATGGCAGTGAAGGCCGCCGAGGTCATCAAGTTCATGATGAAGCAGGGCGCTATGGCCACCATCAACCAGGTCATCGACCAGGAGACCGCGCAGCTCGTCGCCGAGGAGATGGGC
Source organism: uncultured Pseudomonadota bacterium (assembly GCA_900317945.1). Classification (GTDB taxonomy): domain Bacteria; phylum Pseudomonadota; class Gammaproteobacteria; order Enterobacterales; family Succinivibrionaceae; genus UBA2810. Next base: position 6,116 of record ONIT01000101.1, on the reverse strand, counting down.
CACAAGGTAATCCTCCGTAAGGAGAACGAGCTTGAGCAGGAGGTCCTCAACGAGAGAGACAGCGCTGACCTGAAGCCCGAGCCCCGCGCTCCTATCGTCACCATCATGGGACACGTCGACCACGGCAAGACCACGCTCCTTGACTACATCAGGAAGACCCGCGTCGCGAACGGCGAGGCCGGCGGAATCACCCAGCACATCGGCGCGTACCATGTGCAGACCAAGAAGGGCATGATCACTTTCCTCGACACCCCGGGCCACGCCGCATTCACCGCAATGCGCGCGAGAGGCGCCAACGTCACGGATATCGTGGTCCTCGTTGTCGCCGCGGATGACGGCGTCATGCCGCAGACCCGCGAGGCTATCCAGCACGCGAAGGCCGGCAACGCGCCAATCGTCGTCGCCATCAACAAGTGCGACAAGCCGCAGGCGGATCCTGAGCGCGTTACGAACGAGCTCATGAGGGAAGGAGTGATTTCCGAGGACCTGGGCGGCGACGTCCAGTTCGTCAAGGTCTCCGCCAAGACCGGAATGGGCATCGACGAGCTCCTTGACGCCATCCTGCTCCAGGCCGAGGTGCTTGAGCTCAAGGCCGTTAAGAACGCCATGGCGAAGGGCGTCGTCATCGAGTCCCGCCTCGACAAGGGCCGCGGCCCGGTTGCGACCGTCCTTGTGCGCGACGGCACGCTCCATGTCGGCGACATCATCCTCTGCGGCCTCGGCTGGGGCCGTGTCAGGGCGATGCGCGACGAGGTCGGGAACAGCGTGAAGGAGGCCGGCCCCTCAATCCCTGTCGAGGTCGAGGGACTCTCCTCGGTTGCCGGAGCAGGCGATGAGGTGACGGTAGTCACCGACGAGAGGAAGGCCCGTGAGGTCGCCCTCTACCGCCAGGGCAAGTTCCGCGAGATCAAGCTCGCGAAGCAGCAGAAGGCCAAGCTCGAGAACATGTTCAAGGACGACAACGGCGACGTCAAGGAGCTCAACCTGGTGCTCAAGGCCGATGTCCAGGGCTCCGTCGAGGCGATCCGCGACTCACTCGTCAAGCTCTCGACCGACGAGGTCAAGGTGTCGATTATCGGCTCCGGCGTCGGCGGAATCACCGAGACCGACGTCACCCTCGCCTCCGCCTCGAAGGCCATCATCCTCGGATTCAATGTCCGTGCGGATGCCTCCGCCAAGAAGATCGCCGAGTCCGAGAACGTCGAGATCCGCTACTACTCGGTCATCTACGATCTGATTGACGAGGTCAAGAAGGCCATGAGCGGCATGCTCGCTCCTGAGTTCAGGCAGGAGATTGTGGGCATCGCCGAGGTAAGGCAGGTGTTCCGCTCGCCGAAGTTCGGCGCGGTCGCAGGCTGCATGGTTACCGAGGGCACGGTCAAGCGCCTCAACCCGATCCGCGTCCTCCGCGAGAACGTCGTTATCTACGAGGGACAGCTCGAGTCGCTGCGCCGCTTCAAGGACGATGTCTCCGAGGTCAAGCAGGGCTATGAGTGCGGCATCGCGGTCAAGAACTACAACGATGTCCAGGTAGGCGACCAGATCGAGGTCTACGAGACCGTCGAGATCAAGCGCGAGCTCTGAGACTAATCTGAGCAAAACAACGGGGGCATGTCACGGCACGCCCCTTTTTTGTCCGCAATTGAAGCGGACACCAGTTCAATGGAGGCATTATGCCGCGAGAATTCAGCCGCTCCCGCAGGGTCGGGCAGCAGTTAATGAAGGAGATAGCAGTAATCATCCAGCGTGATCTGAAGGATCCGAGACTCGGCATGCCGACGGTTTCATCAGTGGATCTCTCGCCGGATTTAAAGAGCGCGAGGGTCTACCTCACCTTCCTCAACTTCACCGACCAGCAGATCAAGGGAGCCCTCAAGATCCTCACCGCCGCGAAGGGCTATATAAGGAGCGAGGTGGGCAGGAACATGAAGCTCCGGGTGATCCCTGACCTCAACTTCCTCTATGATCCTTCCCTCATCGAGGGCATGCGCATCGGGCACCTCGTAGACCAGAGCGTAAGGCGCGACGAGGAGCTCGAAAGGCAGCGCGAGAAGAAAGAGAGAAAGGAGGGCGCCGCAGGCGCCGGAGCAAACACTTCGGAGAAGAGTGAGTGAAGAGAAAGGACGGGCGCCCGGTTACGGGCATAGCGCTTCTTGACAAGATGACGGGCGTCAGCTCGAACTTCGCCATGCAGAAGCTCAGGAAGCTCTTCAAAGCCGAGCGCTGCGGGCACACGGGAGCCCTCGATCCTCTCGCGACCGGGATGCTCCCCATCTGCTTCGGCGAGGCCTCGAAGTTCTCCGGGACGCAGCTCCTCTCCTCGGACAAGCTGTACGAGGTGACGGCTCTTTTCGGAGTGCGCACGACGACCTCGGACTCCACCGGCGAGCCGGTTTCGGAGCGGGAGATTAAGTTCGGCCGCGAGGGTCTCCTCGAGGCCATGAAGGGCTTCCTCGGAAAGCAGATGCAGGTTCCCTCGATGTACTCAGCCCTTAAGTACAACGGGAAGCCCTGCTACGAGTACGCGAGGAAGGGCATCACCGTCCCCATAGAGCCCCGCCCGATTGAGGTCTACTCCTTTGATCTTCTCTCCTTTGACGGCGTGAGCGCCTCGATGCGGGTGCACTGCTCGAAGGGCACCTACATCAGAACCATCGTGGACGATCTGGGGGAGAGGCTCGGCTCGGGCGCGCATGTGACGGCGCTCCGCCGCACGGCGGTCTCTCACTTCCCCGCATCCGAGATGAGGACCTTCGAGGAGTTCGAGAGAATATTCGAGGAGAAGGGGCTTGAGGGGCTCGACGCTGTGCTCCTGCCCCCTGACGCAGCGCTCGGGGACTATACTCTCGTGTCCATCACCCCGAAGGAGGCGCAGACGCTCGTCAACGGGCAGACCGTCCCCGGCTCCGCGCATCCGGAGCTCAAGGGGCCTCAGGACACCGTAAGGCTCGAGCGGGAGACGGACCGCTTCTTCATCGGACTCGGCACCGTCTCAGCTGACGGGACCATAGTCGCGAAGCGGCTCGTATCGCCGGAGTACTTCCATGCGCATCCGGAAAGCGGAGAAAATTGATCATAAGCAGGGTTTGAAATCCGCTTTGGTGATAGGATATTCCAGGGGACTTTCCGCCCTTTGAGGAACGGTATCATGAAACTTAAGCTTAAAGCCTGGCTTGCCGCCGCGGCAGCCGCATTCAGCGTCTCCGCAGGCGCGGACATACTGCCCACAGGCCTCCAGCCGTATGAGTTTGTCTTTGAGAAGTTCGCGTCAACCGATTTCATCGCCGGCTTCCAGAACTGCGTGAGCCACACTGACGGGAAGGTCTCCCTTTTCGAGCGCTGTGCAAGGCAGGTGAGGAAGGTCCTCGAGGAGCGCTACCAGGCTGCCTATGACGAGGCCTCCTCGCGCTGCGGTGCGAGCCAGGAGTGCAGATCCGCGCTTGCCGAGAGCTTCCAGTACTATGAGATCTACCGTTCCCAGATGAAGAACTACCTCTCGCTCGCGCTTGATCCGGAGAGCCTCATCGGGCAGAGGGTCGCTAACGGCTTCGAGTTCTATGATCTCCAGAAGCAGACCGTGCTCCTCGACATGATTTCCTCCGGAAAGACCCCGGGGGATGCTGCATTCCCCAGCATCAAGATCGGGACAAAGGAGATGTCGTGCCTGAGCTCCGCGGGAACCGACCAGAAGGCCGCCACAGAGTGCCTTGACGATGCCTATACAGCGGCCGGCAAGAACTACCGCATGTTCTACCAGCAGCTCCTCAAGAACGGTTGCCCGAACCAGAAGTTCCAGGCCTCGCATGATCCGAGGCTCCGCACCTGCGACTCCGCAATGCTGCAGCAGAGCAGAAGCTGGATCTCCTATAGGAAGGCATTCGCGAACTACATTTCAGTTGTCCCGGGCTACGGCGCGCACGTAGTGGCAAGGAGCTTCTTCCTTGCCCGCGAGACCGCAAAGCAGGCCGAGATCATGGCTGAGGTCTACCGCTGGTAATGAAAAGCCTTCCATACGGGAAGAGGGGCGAGACGGCACTGCCGGCGCTCCTCTTTTTTTCGTTCGTCTCACTGGCCTTCACAGCTGTGTCCCATGCCGCTGACGCGGGTAACTGCCGCGCCCCTGAGGAGGAGGTCCGCGCCGAAGGAGTCTATGAGGGGCTGGAGTGCGGCGATTTCTGCGTGATTACGATTAAGGGAAAGGACCGGGACTATCAGGCAGTCGCGGATGATGAGGTCCGCGACATCCTGCCTGCCGAGGGGAAGAAGATCTCCCTTATACTCAGGAAAAAGGGCTTCCTCCGCGGCGGCGCCTGCGCCGAGGCCTGGTTTGCCGCTCCAGCCGGAGAGGAAAAGGATGCGGGGACTGATGCAGACCGCGGGGCGGATGAAGCCCGGCATCCGGAGAATCACGGCGATGGCCGACATGGCGGGCTTGAGGACTATTCCCTCCGCGATATCTCAGCTGATTACGGGGATACTCAGGGCAGCGCTGGGAGCGCAGACAGGGAGGGCTCCGCAGATGCCGTCCTCCTCGGGACTGACTGCAGCGTGGAGTGCAGGGCAGAGCTCAGAATCGGGAAGTCCGAGGTTGAGGCGCTCCTTCCCGTGGACGTCATGGACACGCTCCCGCCCCGCGGCACGAAGGGGAAGGCAGTGCTCCGCGAGGCAAGGCTCGCGGAGGGAGGCCGCGCCTGGATCCTTGCCTCGTTCACCAGAGCTCCTGAGATGGCTTCCGTGGCTGATGTTCCGGATGCAGACAGTGCGTCCATTGCGGCCGATGAAGAGGGTCCGTCACCCGACGAGGCAAGGCGCAGTGCCTATGAGGCGGCCCTTGCAAAATGCCGCTACTCCAGGGAGAAGGGTTGCGCGGAGCTCCTCAGAAACACCGACAGCGCGTTCCTCAGCTACCTCGGTGTGCTCCGCGCCACGGCGGGAGTTCTCGAGTCTGACACGGACGGCGCCTCAAGGGGCGAGGCCGACCTCATTTCAGGAAAGAGCAGATGGCTAAAATAGTTTGGCTCCTTGCGGCGCTTCTCTGCATCTCATTTGACGCGTCAGCCGCCGCCGGCGGGTGTCCGAGGGAGGTCGTGAGCCGCCAGAGCTACGCCGGAGTGCTCGAGGCCATCCGCTGCGGCGCGGGGTTCTGCACAGCGGAGATTGAATCAGACGGGCCTCATGAGGTGTTCCTGAAGCCTGCCGCGAAGAGCAGCCTTGGCATGATCGGATCGGGTGTCAGGGTGAAGACCGTCACGGTGCGCTACGTGTCGCAGGGCGTCTGCGGTGCGCGCGAGGTCCTTGCTGACGTGTCGGTGATATCGGATCCGCCCTACAGCGATGACGAGCTTGCCCCGGGCTTTGACATCTGCGAGAGCGCGGCCGAGGGCGATGACGGCATGACCGCCTGCGCCGATGCGGCTGTCGCCTACTGGGACAGGGCGGCGGAGAGGACCGTGAAGTCATCCGGGCGTGCGGATCTCGCCGCTCTCTACCGCTCGTTTCTCGAGTACCGCCGCCGCGCCTGGCAGTACCTCGACGCCGCATCCGGCGACGCCGGTCACGGCGAGCCGAGAACCGCGCTTGCCGCCGAGACCAGGCGCTGCGCGCTTCTCCTCAAGAGGCTCGCGCAAAAGCCTTGAAAAAACCGGAAAAAGTGGTAGAATATTGCCGTTTTTTAACTTTTCCCCCGCTTTCAGTGAAGGGCGGGTTTTCTGGAGAATCCTATGTCACTGTCAAAAGATGTAAAGGCAAAGATCGTTGCCGAGAACGCACGCGCTGCCAATGATACCGGCTCAGCAGAGGTTCAGATTGCGCTTCTCTCCGCAAGAATCGACGGACTTCAGCCCCACTTTGCCAAGAACCCCAAGGACAACCACGGCCACCGCGGACTGATGAAGCTCGTTTCCCAGCGCCGCAGCATGCTCGACTACCTCAAGAGAAAGGATGAGCAGCGCTACAAGGCCCTGATCGCGAAGCTCGGCCTCCGCCGCTAATCAGCAGTCCGGCATCGCCGGACGCGGTTTTGGTGTGCTCGGCATGAGCATTGACTATAGGGTGAAAGTCCCGAACTCGCCCGCTGGAGGGAAGAGTTAGCGAATCGCAAGGTGGTCGGAGTAATC
>ONIT01000010.1 GCA_900317945.1 uncultured Pseudomonadota bacterium | reverse complement strand
CAGGTGGGATTAGCCTATTCAAGCTGGAAACGCCGTATGCGGATCCGCACGTACGGTGTTGTGAGAGGTGTGATGCTAAAACATCCGCCTACTCGATTCACAGATTCAGACTGTGCTGATTTCAGTTCTCAGCCTTGGTGGTCTTGATCTTGGTCCACATCCTGTTGAGCTTCTTGAGCATCTTGGGCGGGATGAGGTCAATGGTGTACATCTTCTTCAGGAGATCCTCGGGGAAGAAGACGTTGGGGTTCGATCTGACAGCCGGATCGATGAACTCAAAGGCTGCCTTGTTGCCTGACATGTTGGCGGTATAGCCGGAGATGCTTGCCATGATGTCGGGGCGCATGACGAAGTTGAGGAAGGTATAGGCGTTTTCCTTGTTGGGCGCGTCAGCGGTGATGGCCATGGTGTCGATGTACATCAGTGCGCCTTCCTTCGGGACCATGTACCTGAGATCAACGCCGCTTCCGGAGGCCTTCGCCTTCTTCGAGGCCTGGATGATGTCTCCGGACCAGCCGATCGCGATGCAGATGTCGCCCGATGCCAGATCGTTCAGGATCTGCGTGGAGTGGAAGTATCTGATGTAGGGGCGGATCTCAAGGAGCTTCTCGAAGGCTGCCTTGTAGTCCTTCGGATCAGTCGAGTTCTCGTTGAGCTTCAGGTAGTGCAGGGTTGTCGCAAAAATCTCGGTCGGCTCATTGAGCATGCCGATGCCGCAGGAGCTCAGCTTCTCAGCGTTCTCCTTCTTGAAGAGGATGTCCCAGGAGTCAGGGACAAAGCCCTTGCCGAAGATTTCCTCAAGCTTTCCCGCGTTGTAGCCGATTCCGGTTGAGCCGACGAGGTACGGTATCGCGTAGTCATTGCCCGGATCCGAGCGCTGCATCTTCTCGAGGATGATAGGGTCCAGGTTCTTGAAATTCGGCAGCTTCGACTTGTCGAACTTCTCGAGCGCGCCTGCCTGGATCTGGCGCTTCAGGAAGTTTGAGCCCGGGGCGACGATATCGTATCCGGTGGAGCCTGCCAGGACCTTCGCCTGGAGGATTTCATTGCCGTCGAAGATGTCATAGGTGGGCTTGATTCCGGTCTCCTTCTCGAAGGCCTGGAGTGAAGTCTCATCCATGTAGTCGTTCCAGTTGTAAATATGAACTACCTTATCTTCTCCCGCATTGGCCGAAAGGGCGGCAGAGCAGCCCAGCAGTACTGCAATAATAGTTTTAAAGATTTTCATTGTCGTTCCGTCTTGCTAAGACAAAAACACCTGGCAGCCGGACAGACCGTCTGCCGACCTCCCGCATGTGCAGGCACCCGGATTATATAGAATTTTTCACCCGGATCCCGCAGAATGTAATTATTTGCTCATAAAACAGCCGGCAGGGCAGTCAGTCAGGCGCCATGAACAGCAGGATGCGAAAAAATATGCAACGTTGTGATCTCTGTTTTAATTTTTGTAAAATAAGGGTAAAATGGCGGGAATTTTGCCCGCATGCCGAGAGTGTGCTGACAGCTCGATTGAATAAAACTAGTTCGGAGGTCATCTTGAATCATTCTGCACTGCTGGTGCTGGAAGACGGCACAGTGTTCAGGGGGGTTTCAATAGGCGCGGACGGTTGTGCAGCCGGAGAGGTGGTGTTCAACACCGCCATGACCGGCTATCAGGAAATCCTGACCGACCCGTCCTACACCAGGCAGCTTGTTACCCTGACTTATCCTCATATCGGCAACACCGGAACAAATGATGAGGATGAGGAATCCGACAGGATCCAGGCCGCGGCCCTTATCATTCACTCCCTTCCGCTGATCCCTTCGAACTTCCGCTCAACCTGCACGCTTCCTGACTATTTAAAGCAGCATGGCGTGGTTGCCATCAGCGAGATCGACACCAGAAAGCTGACCCGCATCCTCCGCACCAAGGGCGCGCAGAGGGGCTGCCTCATAGCAGGCGAGAACCCCTCTGAGGAGGAGGCACTGCAGAAGGCCCGCGAGTTCCCCGGACTCAAGGGAATGGATCTTGCCTCCGTCGTTACGACCGACAAGCCCTATGAGTGGCACATCGGCACCTGGAAGCTCGGAGAGGGCTACCACAACGTCGAGAAGCCCGAGTTCAACGTCGTAGCCTATGATTTCGGCATCAAGCGCAACATCCTCCGCATCCTCGCCGAGCACGGCTGCCGTCTTACCGTAGTTCCCGCAACGACTCCCGCAGAGGACGTCCTTGCCATGAACCCGGACGGCGTGTTCCTCTCGAACGGCCCCGGCGATCCGGAGCCCTGCACCTACGCCATCGAGGCCATCCGGAAGATCCTTGAGAAGAAGGTGCCGGTATTCGGCATCTGCCTCGGGCACCAGCTCCTGGCCCTCGCCTCCGGCGCGAAGACCGTCAAGATGAAGTTCGGCCATCACGGCGCGAACCACCCTGTCAAGGACCTTGAGACCGGCAGGGTAATGATCACGAGCCAGAACCACGGCTTCGCGGTTGACGAGGACTCGCTTCCTCCCTGCCTGAAGCCGACACACAGGTCGCTCTTCGACGGAACGCTGCAGGGAATCGAGCGCACTGACACTCCTGCGTTCAGCTTCCAGGGCCATCCTGAGGCAAGCCCGGGACCGCATGACGTATCGCCGCTTTTCGACCATTTCGTAGAATTGATGAAGACTTATCGGGGCAGGGCCAAATAAAATGCCAAAGCGTACAGATCTAAAGAGCATTATGATAATCGGTGCAGGTCCGATCGTGATCGGGCAGGCATGCGAGTTTGACTATTCAGGTGCACAGGCGTGCAAGGCCCTCCGTGAGGAAGGCTACAGGGTAACACTGGTTAACTCCAACCCTGCGACGATCATGACCGATCCGGACATGGCCGATGCGACCTACATCGAGCCGATCAAGTGGCAGGTAGTAGAGAAGATCATCGCCAAGGAGCGCCCGGACGCCATCCTTCCGACCATGGGCGGACAGACCGCGCTCAACTGCGCGCTCGCCCTTGAGCAGCACGGCGTCCTCAAGAAGTACGGCGTCGAGATGATCGGCGCGACAGCTGACGCCATCGACAAGGCCGAGAACCGCGAGAGGTTCGACGAGGCCATGAAGAAGATCGGGCTCTCCTGCCCGAGGGCCGGCATCGCCCACAGCATGGACGAGGCCTGGGACGTGCAGAAGCATGTGGGCTTCCCCTGCATCATCCGTCCCTCCTTCACCATGGGCGGATCGGGCGGCGGAATCGCCTACAACCCCGAGGACTTCGTCTCGATCTGCAAGAGGGGACTTGACCTCTCCCCGACCCATGAGCTCCTCATCGACGAGTCTCTCATCGGCTGGAAGGAGTACGAGATGGAGGTTGTCCGCGACAGAAAGGACAACTGCATCATCGTCTGCTCCATTGAGAACTTCGATCCGATGGGCATCCACACCGGCGACTCCATCACCGTCGCTCCGGCGCAGACCCTGACCGACAAGGAATACCAGCTGATGCGTGACGCCGCCATCGCCATCCTCCGCGAGATCGGCGTCGACACCGGCGGATCAAACGTCCAGTTCGGCATCAACCCGAAGGACGGCCGCATGGTCATCATCGAGATGAACCCGCGAGTATCCCGCTCCTCCGCCCTTGCCTCGAAGGCCACCGGCTTCCCGATCGCGAAGGTTGCCGCTAAGCTTGCCGTAGGCTATACCCTCGACGAGCTCAAGAACGACATCACCGGGGACAAGACCCCCTGCTCGTTCGAGCCGACCCTCGACTACGTCGTTACCAAGGTTCCCCGCTTCAACTTCGAGAAGTTCCCCGACGCGGATGACCGCCTGACCACCCAGATGAAGTCGGTCGGCGAGGTCATGGCCATCGGCCGCACCTTCCAGGAGTCGCTGCAGAAGGCTCTGCGCGGGCTTGAGATCGGGAAGACCGGACTTGATCCTGAGATGTCAGAGGATGATGATCAGGAAAGGCTCATCCATGAGCTGCAGAATGCCGGCTCGCACAGGGTCTGGTACATCGGAGACGCCTTCCGCCGCGGAATGAGCGTTGAGGATGTCTACCGCTACACCTCGATTGATCCCTGGTTCCTCGTTCAGATCGAGGAGCTTATCAAGCTTGAGGATCAGGTCGTCAGGGGCGGAATGACCGGCATGAACGCCGAGTTCATGAGAACCCTTAAGAAGAAGGGCTTCGGCGACAAGCGCCTCGCGAAGCTCCTCGGCGTCTCGGAGAACGAGGTCAGGAAGCTCCGCTACCAGTACGGCGTGCTCCCTGTCTACAAGCGCGTCGACACCTGCGCCGCAGAGTTCGAGACTACCACAGCCTACATGTACTCGACCTATGACGAGGAGGATGAGTCCTGCCCGTCAGACAGGAAGAAGATCGTCATCCTGGGCGGCGGCCCGAACAGAATCGGCCAGGGCATTGAGTTCGACTTCTGCTGCGTCCATGCCGCTCTCGCGCTCCGTGATGACGGCTATGAGACCATCATGGTCAACTGCAACCCTGAGACCGTCTCCACCGACTACGACACCTCTGACAGACTTTATTTCGAGCCCGTAACCCTTGAGGATGTCCTCGAGATCTGCCGCGTCGAGAAGCCTGCCGGAGTAATCGTCCAGTTCGGCGGACAGACCCCGCTCAAGCTCTCGAGAGCACTTGAGGCAGCCGGCGTGCCCATCATCGGCACCAGCCCTGACGCGATTGACCGCGCCGAGGACAGAGAGCGCTTCCAGCAGGCCGTAAAGCGCCTCAACCTCCTGCAGCCGCAGAACGGCACCGCAACCACCATCGAGGAGGCTGTGCAGGTCGCGAACCGCATCTCCTATCCTCTCGTGGTAAGGCCTTCCTACGTGCTTGGCGGCCGCGCCATGGAAATCGTCTATGACGAGACCGATCTGCGCCGCTACTTCAAGGAGGCCGTAGTCGTCTCCAACGAGTCTCCTGTCCTCCTTGACCGCTTCCTCTCGGACGCGACCGAGGTCGACGTTGACGCGCTCTGCGACGGCGAGCAGTGCATCGTCGGCGGAATCATGGAGCACGTCGAGCAGTGCGGCGTCCACTCGGGCGACTCCAGCTGCTCACTGCCGCCCAACACGCTCTCGCATGAGATCCAGGACCGCATCCGCGATCAGGTCTCCCGCCTGGCGTTTGAGCTCCAGGTAAGAGGCCTCATGAACGTACAGTTCGGCATCAAGGGCAACGACATCTACCTTATTGAGGTCAACCCGCGTGCCGCCAGAACCGTTCCGTTCGTCTCCAAGGCAACCGGCGTGCCCCTTGCAAAGATTGCGGCAAGGATCATGACCGGCAAGACCATGGCTGTCCAGGGGCTCAAGAAGGAGATTATTCCTCCCTACTTCAGCGTGAAGGAGGTTGTCCTCCCGTTCAACAAGTTCCCGGGCGTTGATCCGCTCCTCGGACCTGAGATGAGGTCCACCGGCGAGGTCATGGGCGTCGGCGAGTCCTTCGCCGAGGCCTACGCCAAGTCGCAGCTTGCCGCAGACGTTACTCTGCCGCGCTCCGGCCGCGTCCTCCTCTCCGTCAGGAAGAGCGACAAGGGCCGCCTGGTGCAGCTTGCCTACAAGCTCATCGACGCGGGCTTCACGCTTGACGCCACCCACGGAACCGCCAAGACCCTCCGCGACGCCGGCATCGCCTGCCGCGAGGTCAACAAGGTGTATGAGGGACGCCCGAACATCCTTGACTTCGTCAAGAACGGCGACTATGACTTCATCATCAACACCACCGAGGGAAGGCGCTCCATCGAGGACTCCAAGCAGCTCAGAAGGGCAGCTCTCCAGTACAAGGTCGCCTACACCACGACCATGAACGCGGCAGTTGCCTCGGTGCTCGCGCTGCCTATCGACGAGACCCAGAGCGTGCGCTCGCTGCAGGAGCTTCACAGAAGAATTCCTGACGGCTTCTTCGAGAAGAAGGCCGGCGCCTGAGGCTGAAGGCAGGCAACTTTAAAGTCTCTGAAGGGCGGGAAGCGATTCCCGCCTTTTTTCGTGATACGTGAGCCTATTTTGGGATTTTCCTGCCCTGCGGCTGCATGTTTATTGTGCGTCAATGCTATAATGAATCGTCGTTTTTTCCCAAAATAGCTGACTTGCCGGACATGAAAGTAAGAGTTTTATCCGATCTTCACCTTGATCTGAATGAGGGCTACGTCCTTCCGCCTTCGCCGGATGACTGCCTCACGCTCATTATGGGTGATATAAGCGGGTATTTCTCCTTCTATGAGGATCTTGTCCCGACAATCAAAAAAGGGCTGATTGTCGCCGGCAACCATGTGGTCTACAACGACGAGAACCACTCTCTGGAGTATCTTATCGCGCGCCTCAGGAAGGCTTTCCCCCTTGACTCTGATGTCTCTTTCCTGGAGAACGACTGCAAGAGGTTCGGCAACACCATCTTCGTCGGCAGCACGCTCTGGACGAACTATGAGCTTTTCGGCACCGAGAGCAAGTACTACGTCGAGGAATATGCCCAGCAGATGATGAATGACTTCGTCTACGCGAGGGAGAATTTCAGCAAGAGCGACCGTGACCCGAGCGAGGAGAACCCGGATGACGTAGTGCCGATGGAGCCCTGCGATTTTGAGCGCCGCTTCAGGAAGAGCAAGGACTATATCGACGAGGTGTGCAGGGAGAACCCTGACTGCAGGATTGTGGTCATGACCCATCATGCGCCCTCTTTGCTCTCGGTTCCTGAGAAGTCGAGGGAGCTTGTCCTGGCGGCGGCCTTCGCCAATGATCTTGACGGCTTCATCCTTGCCCATCCCAACATCAAGTACTGGTTCCACGGGCATGTCCACGCCAGATCCGACTACATGATCGGAGACTGCCGCGTGGTCTGCAATCCTCTTGGCTACATTGACGCCGAGCACACCAGCTTCGATCCCAACCTCATTATCGATATCGGCGACTGAGCCGCAGTTCCTGCGGTAATGTTCCCAAAATCCTGAGAGGCTGTCCCCTGAGCCATCAGGGGCAGGATCCGCTTTCATTTCTTTCCTCTGCTGCCATGTTTCCCGCAAGATCGGCGCATTCCGCTGCATCGCACGCTACCGGGCAGTTTTCCTGTAAAAATAATTAATTTATAACATATTGATTTAACCTGATTTATTCTGTGTGCTCAATGTTTCTGTGAATAATGTCAAAAAATACTTGCAATAGCTCATATGACCCACTATAATGTGGGCATGTTGACGCGGGGTGGAGCAGTCCGGTAGCTCGTCGGGCTCATAACCCGAAGGTCGTTAGTTCAAATCTAGCCCCCGCAACCAATTCCTTAAGGCCCGGTTATCCGGGTCTTTTCTTTTTTAAATCATCTTCGAATCAGCAGAAATCAGAAAAAGACAGGCAGCAGATCCATGAGCAGGAAAACTGCCGGATGGAAGGTATTTGCTCAGGATCTTTTCCGGAGAAGCACGTAGACCGCGCCGTAGCCGCCGTCCCTTGGAGCCGCGGTCTCTGCGGCGATTACATCAGGGCTCTGGGCAAGCCAGGAGGCGACATGGCTCTTGAGGAAGGCCCTGGGGCTCGAGAACTCGCCCTTGCCGTGCACGATGATGACGGTCCTGATGCCGAGGAGCACTGATGAGGAGATGAAGTTCATGACGGCGAGCCTTGCCTGCTCGAGCGTGTGGTTGTGGAGGTCAAGCCGCCTCTCGGGGCGGAGGTCGCCGCGGCGGAGGCTCCTGAGGACCCGCTCCTGCACTCCGCTGTCGTGGATGGAGATTATCCCCTCTGGAGCGATCTCCTCCACATACCCGGTGGTGAAGCCCAAGCTCTCCTCCTGTAAGGAGCCCTGCTCGGCCGCCTGCCGCTTTCTCGCAAGGGACTCCCTGTCGCCAGCCTTCCGTCTGCCTGCAGGCACTCTGTCCTGCTTGAGCCTCTCTATTCCGCTAACTTCCTTGAGGAACAGCTCGCGGTCGCTCTGGTCAGGCATGGCGGTCTCCGAAAATTTAATCTGAAAATTTCTATAATGGGCCCTGCGCGTCTGCACAGATCCAGCCAGGCGGCAGGGAGCTGTCCGGCATCCGGACATTATAATTGAGCATGCTTAAAGTTTTTAAAAGAGCAGTCCGCAGCAGATCCGGCGCGGCGCTCGTCATCGTCCTGGGGCTCGCCTTCGTGTTCTGCGGGGCGCTATATGTCAGGTTCTCTGGCACCGCCTATCTGGTCATGACCGTCCTCTCCGGGCTGATGCTCGCCGGGACGGTTACCTGGCTTTCCGCGAGGGCCGGCTCGGAGAGAAAAAGGCAGCTTGACGGGATCCTTGACGGAAAGAGGCCGGCGTTCCATGTCCCGTCCGACCTTAAGCTTGATCCGGCGACCGCTGAGTCTGAGGAGCTGTTCCGCCTCGGGATGAAGTACTATCACGGCCAGGGCGTGGAGAAGGATTTCCCGACCGCGTTCCGCTGCTTCCATGACTCGGCGGCAATGCACAACCGGGAGGCTGAGGAGATGGTCGGCGTCATGTACCTCTCGGGCATCGGAGTCGGGCAGAACGCCAGCGCTGGGCGCGAATGGCTGGAGGCCTCGGCGTTCCAGGGGCAGGAGAGCGCGGACGCGAGGCTCGGAAAGTTCTATTCCGAGGGAGCCGGCTTTGACCGGAAGCGCGCCGAGTATTTCCTGGGGCTTGCCTCGGCAAGGGGCGACGGGCAGTCCAAGCGGCGCCTTGAGAACATGAGGAAAAAGCTTCACCGGAGCGCGATTATAGCCGGCGCTCCGGAGGCCGGGGCAGGGGAGCAGGAAGGGGCCGCCGCAGGTGACGCCTCGCAGTTCGACTATTACCATGCCGCGACGAACTCCTTCATCAGGTCGCTCTTCAGGGAGCAGGGGCATGGCGTCTCGAAGCCGGAGCTCTCCGAGGCACTGGAGGTCCTCAATGCGGCGCCTGGCATGACGCTTGAGGAGATCAGGCGCTCCTACCTGAGGCTCATCGCGAAATTCCATCCGGATCGTGCTGCTGAGGGCGATCGGGAGAGGATGGAGGCGGAGAGCAAGAAGGTGACAGACGCCTGGGAGACCGTCCGCGCGGCCTACGGTAGGAGCTGAGAGGCAGAAAGGCGCTTTGCTCCCCCAAAGCTCCCGTTTTCGGTGCTGAAACTGTTTTCATGCTAAATTTGTGCGGCTCTTCCGGGGAGCCCGTGAAGGTGCCGCACCCAGTCAGGAAATCCCCATGAGGCGGAGAGCCAGGGCTTTTCCTGAGGATCACCCGGCGGCGGAATGAGCCGCTCTGTTTTCTGTTAATGGATCCAACAGCTATGTACAAATATTTTGCAACCTGTCCTAAGGGAATGGAGCAGCTTCTTGCAGCTGAGCTTACAGAGCTCGGCGCATCCGCCGTCAGGGAGACCACTGCCGGAGTATCGTTCTCCGGAGAGCTGGAAACGGGATATAAGAGCGCCATGTGGTCGCGCTTCTCATCGAGGATTCTCTTCAGCCTCACCGATTTCGAGGCTGATGACGATCTCTCGCTCTACCTCGGCATCAGCAACTACGCCTGGGAGGATCTGTTCTCGGTGGAGAAGACCATCTCCGTGTCGTTCTCCGGACAGAACAGCGAGATCAGGAGCACTGAGTACGGCGCGGTGAAGGTAAAGGACGCGATCGTCGACCGCTTCAGGAAGAAGCAGGGCGCGAGGCCCTCGGTTGACCGCCGTAACCCTGATGTCCTCATCTATGTCCACCTGGACCGGAAGAACCATGTAACCGTCAGCATCGACATAAGCGGCGAGTCCCTGCACCGCCGCGAGTACCGGGCGAAGGCCGGTGCAGCGCCTATTAAGGAGAACCTCGCAGCCGTCATGGTGAGGAGATCCGGCTGGGACGGGAGCACGAACTTCATTGATCCGATGTGCGGATCCGGCACGATCCTCATCGAGGCGGCGCTTTCGGCCCTTAATATGGCGCCCGGGCTCCGGAGAAAGCGCCTCGGTTTCTCGAACCTCCTCATTCATGATGAGGCTCTCTGGGAGAAGGTGAGAGCCGAGGCCGAGGAGACGGCGAAGGAGCATCAGGAGAAGGGGCTTCCCTGCAGGATTATGGGCTTTGACCGCGATCCGGAGATTATAGAGATTGCGCGGGAGAACGCGGAGAAGGCCCGGGTCGCTGATTTCGTCTCGTTCGGCGTCTCTGAGCTCCGCGACCTCAGGAATCCCTTTGACGGGGCTCCAGCCACCATGGTTACAAATCCGCCCTACGGCGAGAGGCTGGGGAACGTCAAGGACCTCCTCACTGTCTATAGGGAGCTCGGAGACGTCCTGAAGCGTGAGTTCCCCGGCTCTACCGCGGCGGTGATCTCCTCCTCAAAAGACCTTCTCTCTTACATCAGGCTCCGCGCCTCAAAGGTCTACCATCTCTTCAACGGCTCGCTCCCATGCGAGCTCAGGGTATATTCCCTGCGTGAAAGGGAGGAGGCTGCCGGGCAGGCTGCTGATGCCGGAGCAGGAAGCGCAGCTCCGCGGACCGAGTCGCTTTCAGAGTCTGCCACGGCCTTCCTCAACCGTTTCAGGAAGAACCTGAAGCATCTCTCGAAATGGGCAGCCCGCGAGGGCGTCGAGGCTTACCGTGCCTATGATGCGGATCTCCCGGACTACAACGCGGCAATCGACATTTACCGCGACGCCGCGGTCATACAGGAGTACCGCGCTCCGAAGGAGATCCCGGAGTACGAGTCGCACAGAAGGCTCCTCGACATGGTTGAGTGCGTCAGGATGGCGACCGGCTTTGAGGGAAAGAGGATCTTCCTCAAGCAGAGAAGGCGGCAGAGCGCCGGCAGCCAGTATACGGGGAATGAGGCGTCAGGCCGCGATGACAGCCTGGAGCTGATGGTCTCCGAGTACGGCGCGAGGTACCTTGTGAACCTCACTGACCGCATCGACACCGGGCTCTTCCTCGACTACCGCCTGGTGCGCCGCTACATCAGGGACAACGCTAAGGGCAAGAGCTTCCTCAACCTCTTCTGCTACACCGGAACCTCGAGCGTTGCCGCTGCGCTCGGCGGCGCTTCCTCAGTCGTTTCAGTCGACATGAGCTCTACCTACCTCGACTGGACGCAGGAGAACTTCAGGCTCAACGGCATTGACATCTCCGATGCCATGAAATACCGCTTCGTGAAGGCCGACTGCGTGCGCTGGCTTAAGACCGCAGAGAACGAGGGAAGGAAGTATGATCTGGTGCTCTTTGATCCTCCTACTTTCTCGAACTCCAAGAGCATGGAGGGAGTCTTCTCCGTGCAGGACGACTACCAGGAGATGCTGCGCCTGATCTCCGGGATCCTCGCCGACGGCGGGCTCATAATTTTCTCCAACAACTTCCGCGGGTTCTCGCTTGATCCTGAGGCTCTGGCGGGCCTGGGGCTCAGCGCCGAGGACGTAACGCCGAGGACCATACCTGAGGATTACAGGAGAACGCCGAAGATTCACTGCTGCTATCTCGTAAGGAAAATATGCCAATAATTACCGTGCGCGGGGCGATGCTGTCATTCAGCGCCGCGCCCATCCTTGATCATGCCGAGCTCTCAGTTGAGCAGGGCGAGAGGCTCTGCCTTGTCGGAAGGAACGGCACCGGGAAGTCAACGCTTCTCCGGGTGATTGCCGGAAAGCAGAAGCTTGATGACGGCATTTTCGCCATGGAGCGCGGCCAGAAGGTCGCTGAGCTTGACCAGGAGCCGCCGCGCGATCCTGGCCTCACCGTCCTTGACTACGTGCTCTCGGCGGAGCCGGAGCTGGCATCTCTCCTTTCTGAGTATGACCGAGCCTCAGCAAAGGCTGACTCCGCGGCCATGATGTCGCTTTCCGCAAGGCTGGAGGACTCCGGCGCCTGGAAGTTTCTCGAGCGGGCGAAGAAGACCATCTCGGATCTGCATCTTCCCGAGGACTCGCTCCTCACCACGCTCTCGGGAGGAACGCTGCGCAAGGTCTCTCTTTCGCGCGCGCTTGTGACGGAGCCTACCGTGCTGCTCCTTGACGAGCCTACGAACCACCTTGACGTTGAGTCGATCCTCTGGATTGAGAGTTTTATATCCTCATACAGCGGCACGGTGATTTTCATCAGCCATGACCGTGCGTTCATCGATGACGTGGCCACGAGGATTGTGGAGCTCGACCGCGGAGTCATCAGATCATATCCCGGGAACTACTCAAAATACCGCTCCATGAAGGAGGAGGAGCTCCGGAAGGAGGATATAGCGAACGCCGACTTTGACCGGAGGCTCTCCGAGGAGGAGATCTGGATCAGGAAGGGCATCAAGGCCCGCCTTACGCGGAACGCCGGCAGGGTGAAGAAGCTCAAGGAGATGCGCCGCGAGTTCGCCGAGAGAAGGAAGCGCATGGGCCAGATGAGGCTCAGCGTCGGAGAGGCTGAGCTCTCGGGGAAGATCGTCTTCGAGGGCGAGAATGTCTCGAAGAGCCTCGGCGGAAAGTGCCTCATAAAGGATTTCTCCTTCAGCGTGCTGAGGGGAGACAAGATCGCGGTCCTGGGACCCAACGGCGCCGGAAAGTCCACTCTCATAAAGATGCTCCTCGGCGAGCTCGCGCCTGATTCCGGCACGATTAAGACCGGCACCAGGCTTGAGGTTGCCTACTTTGACCAGTACCGCGACAAGCTTGAGGAGAACCTCTCCGTCAGGGACAATATTGCGCCCGGGCGCACCGAGGTTGAGATCGCTGGGAAGAAGAAGTCGGTTATAAGCTACCTGAGCGACTTCCTTTTTGAGCCGAGGCGCGCGGTGTCGCCGGTGAGCGCGCTCTCCGGGGGAGAGAAGAACAGACTGCTCCTCGCCAAGATTTTCCTGAAGCCCTGCAATCTCCTCATCCTTGATGAGCCGACCAACGACCTCGACATGGAGACGCTCGCGCTCCTTGAGGAGATGATCACAAGCCTCAGCATTACGATTATCGTGGTGAGCCATGACCGCTGGTTTGTCGACAATGTCGCGACCGAGACCTGGTGCTTCACGGGGAACGGCAGGGTAATCACCGTAGACGGAGGCTATAAGGAGGCCGAGGCTGAAATAGCGCGCATCCGCGAAAAGGAAGCCGCAGCCGTGAAGGGCGCTCCCGAGGCGAAGGCGCCTGCCTCAGGGCAGGAGCAGCCCAGGAGGAAGAAAAAGCTCTCCTACAAGGAGGAGCGCGAGCTCGCGGAGCTCCCCGGAAAAATAGAGGAAACAGAGAAGAAAATTTCCGAGCTTCAGAATATAATAGGATCCGCTGGATTCTATACGGAGCACACTCCCGACGAAATCAAGCAGATCCTGTCTGATCTCGATGAGGCAAATGCCCTTGATGAGCAGCTTTCCGACAGATGGGGCGAGCTTGAGGAAGAGAAGGAGCGTCTGGAAGCCGGCCTTCAGCCGGACTGACATTGGGCACTGCATCAGATCCGGATTCCCGGATAAACAGAACGAGAATATGCATAACAATATGAAATTCAGATTGTCTTTGATCGCTGCCGCCATGACTGCGTCCGTGACAGCCATGGCCGCAGATCAGCCCTACTTTACGGTGACGGAAATATCAGGCACTGATAATTTTCCGTTTAAGCTCGCGAGGACTGCCGACCAGGCGCTGACCCGCACCTATGCCTCAAGGGCATGGGATTTCTACGACATGTCGCCGGAGCTCTTCGATATCGCTGACAACTTCAGCTATGTCCAGGGCTGCATCTATTACGGCAGCGTCTGCGACGCATTCTGGTCTCAGGACGGCGGAGCGGCCTACACCTGGCGTAAGAACATGACCGATCATATCTCGAATGTCAGCTCCAGCTTCAACGGAGGCGGCGCGCTCGATGAGTTCGGCGGCGTCTATCTCTCCGCCGGAGATGACGGCTCATTCATGACCGGATACAAGTCCTCCTCCTCTCCTGATACGCAAAAAGTGGACGGCCACGGAGTCAGGCATGCCTACGTCTGGCTGAACGGAGACGAGATCCAGCTGACGAAGCAGGGCTTCGGCGGCGCGGTAAGCTCACTTAAGCTTGACGACGGCAGCTACCTCGTCGGCGGCTACTACGGCGCGGATGATCTGACTAAGTCCGACAGCCTCTACTATTGCATCGGCGAGGGCAACTATAACACAGACACCTGGGCGACCAGCGACTGGATCTACAACTGCCCGGTATTCAAGACTGACGCATACCTCTGGCATGTAAGCGCTGACGGACAGGATATCGTCAGCCTGCCGCTTTCCAGAAAGGACAATAGTGACGCCAGGACCGGCTCGGTCAGGGCCATCTCGAAGGCTGATGACGGCACGATCTACGCCTTCGGCTATGTTTCTGACGATAAATATGCAGCCGGCACCGCAGTTGCCAGAATGTGGACCATCGACGTTGGCGTGAACGGCTCTCTGAGTGTGGTATCCTATTCAGGGGCAAACGGAGTAGACGATCCGGGCGACGGCGATGAGAACTACCTCCTTACTACGTTCAACGCGTCAAACTCCTCATATGCAACCGGCTTTGTCCGCTATTACAAGGACAAGGAAGTCAACAAGCCCATTGAGTCATTCATCTATGACTTCAGGAACGGCAGTGTCAAGAAGACCATTGCGGACACTCCGTTCAGGGGCGCCAGCATCATTGTGAATTCCATCAACAGCGCCGGCATTGCCTGCGGACAGCATGATCTCTCAACTGAGACCTCTCCGGTAAACGGCGGCTCCCAGAGAACAAAGGCCGGCTTTGTCTACAGTGTTGACTCTGACTCGATGTATGATCTGAACGACTACATCTGCTCATCATCGGGCTGCGAGCAGGGCGGCAGGTACTACTTCATCTCAGACGCAGTTGACATCAACGACAACGGCACCATACTCGCGACAGCGTACCGCTATGACAGCAAGGACGACTGGGTAAATCACCGGAACTCAACGGTTGTCCCGGTATTCCTGCAGAACGGCTCGTTCAACACGGACAAGTCAATTTCCTCTGACTACAAGGTTGACTATGCGTCAAGCAGGGTAGATTCAGGCGAAAAGGATCAGAACGGCGCTGACTCATCGGGCGGCGGTGGCGGCGGCTCCATGACCCCTGCCTTCCTCGCCGTGCTGGGAGGACTTCTCGCGCTGAGGCGCAGGTTCCATCTCTAAACCTTTCTGAAAACGGAAATAACAGGCCGGAGCAGCGAAAGCTGCCCCGGCTTTTCTTTTGCCCGGACTTGACGCTCTCCATGCGGAGCGGCGCATTTTGCCGGAGGCAATGAAATGATCAGGCTGGCATCAGCGTGCAGGGACAGTCTCTGAATTGTGCTGCAGACGCACAGGCCCCGAAAAGAACGAACTGGAATTCCTATGAGGGTCCGCACGGCTGCCGGAGCATTAAGGAGCAGCTCCCAGCTCACAGCGCAGTCCGGCTGCGGCGCCTTGCATTCCGGACAGGCAACAAAAAAGGAGGCCCGGAGGCCTCCTTTCCAAAACTGCTGATTTCCGGATTATCTTCTGTAGATAGGCGGAACCTCTCTCTTGGGCACGCCGACGTAGAGCTGGCGGGGACGCCCGATCTTGCTTGACGGATCCTCCTGCATCTCGATCCAGTTTGTAATCCAGCCGATGGTTCTCGCCAGAGCGAAGATCACGGTGAACATTGAGGTCGGGATTCCGATGGCGTTCAGTATGATTCCGGAGTAGAAGTCGACGTTCGGGTAGAGCTTCCTCTCGATGAAGTAAGGATCGGAGAGGGCGATGCGCTCGAGCTCCATGGCGACATCGAGGATCGGGTGGTTCTGGATGTGGAGCTCCTCGAGAACCTCGTGGCAGGTCTCCTTCATTACCACCGCTCTCGGGTCGTAGTTCTTGTAGACGCGGTGGCCGAAGCCCATCAGGCGGAACGGATCCTTCGGATCCTTGGCCCTGGCGATGAACTCAGGAATGCGGTCGATTGAGCCGATGTTCTCGAGCATGCGCAGGCATGCCTCGTTGGCGCCGCCGTGAGCAGGACCCCAAAGGGCTGCGATGCCGGCCGCGATGCAGGCGAACGGGTTGGCGCCGGTGGTGCCTGCGAACCTGACGCAGGAGGTGGAGGCGTTCTGCTCGTGATCAGCGTGGAGGATGAAGATGCGATCCAGGGCCTTCTCAATGACCGGGTTGACGACATACTCCTCGCAGGGGTTTGCGAACATCATGTAAAGGAAGTTGCCGGTGTAGCTCAGGTTGTTCTTCGGATACATGAACGGCTGGCCGATGGAGTACTTGTAGGACATGGCTGCCAGGGTCGGCATCTTTGCGATAAGGCGGATGGCGACAGACTCGCGGTCCTTCGGGTCATTGATGTTGATGTTGGTATGGTAGAAGGCTGAGAGCGCTCCGGCGATACCGCACATGATGGCCATAGGATGGGAGTCGCGCCTGTACGCGAGGAACATCTTTGACAGCTGCTCGTGCACCATGGTGTGCCTTCTGACCTGGTTGGTGAACTCGGACAGCTGCTCCCTGTTCGGGAGCTCCTTGTGGAGGAGCAGGTAGCAGACCTCCATGTAGCTTGTCTTCATGGCAAGCTCATAGATGGGGTAGCCGCGGTGCAGGAGGATGCCCTTTGCACCATCAATGAACGTAATCTTTGACTGGCATGATGCGGTCGCCAGGAATCCCGGATCATAGGTGAAGTACCCGTGCTTTCCCAAGGCTCGGATGTCTATTACAGGATTTCCTTCTGTTCCGTACAGAATCGGCAGCTCAATTTGCTGATCTCCGATTGTAAGAACGGCAGTCTTCAGCCTGTTGTCAGTTGAGGCGTCAGCCGTCTCCTGCTTCTTTACATCTTCGGTCATGTAAAATCTCCTTCGAAAAACACTGCTGTTTTTCCTATGAAAGCCGAATGTTCAAGTGAAATTGAAACCTGCCTCACTTTATCACACATCACCGGCCGCGTTTAGAAAAAAACAACAAAATAAAAAATTTTTATAGGTTGTAAAAATCCTTTGTAAATTATTTTCGTTTTGTGACGGCAGTCTTATCTGCCGGCGACACATATGTCCTCATATCTCTGGTTCTCCTCCGGGAGCAGGGGAGCAATTGCCGTTTCCAGCAGGGAGCAGGCAATGCCCATGTTCTTCTCCCCTCCCTTGCCCTCGGAGTAAAGGTAGCCCAGCAGCGATCTTGCTTCCCTGATTCCGCTGTCGGCCGCGCTCTTCAGAAAATACCTGGCTTTTATGTAGTCCCTTCCGCCGCCATCACCGTTAGCATACATTTTTCCTGCCAAGTACGCTGCTCCGGCGTTGCCGCGTCTTGCCGAGAACTCAAGCCAGAACCTTGCGTTCCTGCGGCTCTTCTTTACCCCGTTGCCTGCGGCGTAGAGCTCTGCAAGCCTTGTACCGGCGCTCTCCTTGTCAAATTTCGCGGCCTGGAAATAGAGCGATGCTGCAGTCTCGGGGCTCCTGTTCACGCCGCTGCCCTCAAGATAGAGATCACCGAGGGCGATCATGGCGTCAGCGCTGCCTTTCGCGGCTGACTCCGTGAACATGGCCGCGGCCTTTTCAGGGGACTTTGCGGTCTGTATGCCGCTCAGATAGTAAAGCCCCATGCGGTACTCGGCTGTTCCTGCGCCTGCCTCTGCGGCTTTCTTCATGTAGCGGAACGCCCCTGCCGGATCGGTCTTCCCGCCCTCGCCGTTCTCCATCATGAGCGATACGCGGTAGGCGGCGCCGGCAATGCCTGCGTCGGCGGCATTCCTGTAGAGGCGCCGGGCGGTGATCAGATCCCCGTTCACGCCGCAGAAGCCGGTCTCATAGCAGTAGGCTAGGTCAAACTCAGCCTGGGGGTTGTGATCTGCCGCAGCCTGCCTCAGGTACTGCAGGGCGACCGCCTGGTCCTTCTTTACCGCGAGCCCCTGCTTGTAAAGGGTCCAGAGGATGTACTGGGCATCGGAGGAGCCTCGCCCCGCGGCGCTCTTGAGGACTGAGACCGCTGCGTCATAGTCAGGCGCCGAGCCGCTCCTGTCGAGGTAGAGGAGGGCAAGCGCGCTCGCTGCGCTGTCATTACCCTTGTCAGCGGAGCGCCTAAGCAGTTCTATGGCATTTTCACTGTTACGGGGCAGGCCGGCACCGTCACGGTACATTATCCCAAGCCGGTACATGCTGTCGGCATCGCCCCTGAAGGCGCTCGAAAAGAGATCGGAAGTGTATTTCCGCCGGTACTCTCCGGATACCGCAAGTGACGGGGAGGAGATCAGGATCCCGTCCACCGCCTCAGCCGAAGAGGCGCCGGACGGAATGGCCGCGGCAGCGGCGAGCGCCAGGAGCCTGAGCGCGCAAGACCTTAATAATTTGTATCCCTGTCCGGCTTTTCCCATAGAGATTCTCCTCCGATGCACCCAATTCTATCATGCTGTCATTTTCCGGTGCCTGCCTGCTCCTTTTTACCGTTTTTTCCTTTTCCGTGTTGTTTTTCACAATTTGACTCTATGACGCTTCAAATAGAGTAAAATTCAGAACTGTTGCGGCAATCAATCCCGTAATTTTTTTGTGTTCCGCTGCGCGGTGCCTGTGAAAGGCGGATGCCCGCTGCCGGCGCAGCCTCTCCTTTCGGCCGAACGGAGGAGGGGCTGCCGCTGCCGCGTCCGAATAAGACAGCATCCGGCGGAACTGTTGTTTTGTCGGGGATATTCCCGATTTCCGGATCAGCTGCGTCCTGTGCCGACAGACCGCAGCTGATCCGGAAAAGATAGGAGGACGGCGCTTTCCTGCCTGAAGGCATTTCCGCGCCGGAGCTATTTTCAATGAATTTGCATGAATTCCAGTCAAAAAAGTTGTTTGCTGATTACGGCCTGCCGGTCCCGAAGGGGATCCCCTGCCGCAGCGTTTCCGAGACCGGCGACGCATTTGACAGCCTCGGCGGCAGCCGAGCAGTAGTCAAGTGCCAGGTGTATGCAGGCGGAAGAGGCAAGTCAGGCGGCGTCAAGGTTGTCTCATCCAGGCAGGAGGCTGAGGAATTTGCCGGAAAGTGGCTGGGAAACAGGCTGGTAACCTACCAGACCGGAAAGCACGGCCAGCCGGTCAGCGCCATCCTAGTTGAGGAGTGCTCTGAAGTTGTGAAGGAGCTCTATCTTGGTGCAGTCATTGACCGCTCAAGAAGGCGCGTCGTATTCATGGCCTCAACTGAGGGCGGCACCGAGATTGAGAAGGTCGCCCGCGAGACTCCTGACCGCATCTTCAAGGAGGTTATCGAGCCCCTCACAGGACCCCAGCCTTTCCAGGGCCGCGAGCTCGGCTTCAAGCTCGGACTCAATCCTGATCAGATCAAGGAGTTCACCTCGATTTTCCTGAAGCTCGGGAAAATGTTCGAGGAGAAGGATCTCTCCCTGCTCGAGATCAACCCCCTGGTCATCGGCGCTGACGGGCATCTGGTCTGCCTCGACGCCAAGATCAACATCGACTCCAATGCGCTCTTCCGCCACAAGGATCTTGCGGCTCTCATCGACTGGTCGCAGAGCGAGCCTGCCGAGGCAAGGGCATCCCAGGTCGGCCTCAACTATGTCGCGCTTGACGGCAACATCGGCTGCATGGTCAACGGCGCGGGCCTCGCGATGGGCACCATGGACATCATCAAGCTCTACGGCGGCGAGCCGGCGAACTTCCTTGATGTCGGCGGCAGCGCAACCAAGGAGCGCGTCATTGAGGCGTTCAAGATCATCCTCTCCGACGAGAAGGTGAAGGCCGTGTTCGTCAACATCTTCGGCGGAATCGTCCGCTGCGATCTTATTGCTGAGGGCATTGTCGGGGCAGTGAGCGAGGTCGGAGTCAAGGTTCCGGTCATCGTCAGGCTTGAGGGCAATGCGGCAGATGCCGGCATGGAGATCCTGAAGAAGAGCGGGCTCAACATCATTGCCAGGAACGATCTGGCTGAGGCGGCAGAGGCTGCCGTAAAGGTAATCGGCTGAGGGAGGCGGACGACATGAGCATTCTTATCAACAAGGACACCAAGGTTATCTGCCAGGGCTTCACCGGCAAGATGGGCACCTTCCACACCGAGCAGGCTATCAAGTACGGCACCAAGGTCATGGGCGGCACCTCACCGAACAAGGGCGGCCAGACCCACCTCGGGCTTCCTGTGTTCAACACCGTAAGGGAGGCTGTCGAGGCGACCGGCGCAACCGCAAGCTCAATTTACGTTCCCGCTCCTTTCTGCAAGGACGCCATCCTTGAGGCAGTCGATGCCGGAATCAAGCTTATCGTCTGCATCACCGAGGGCATTCCGACCCTCGACATGCTGAAGGTCAAGCATGTCATCGACGAGGCCGGCGTCAGGATGATCGGACCCAACTGCCCGGGCATCCTCACCTCCGGCGAGTGCAAGATCGGCATCATGCCTGCCAATATCTTCAAGAAGGGCAAGGTCGGCATCATTTCAAGGTCCGGCACCCTTACCTATGAGGCAGTAAAGCAGACCACCGACTACGGCTTCGGCCAGACCACCAGCGTCGGCATCGGCGGCGACCAGATCCCTGGCTCAAGCTTCATCGATATGCTTAAGCTCTTCCAGGAGGATCCTGCCACCGAGGCCATCGTCATGATCGGCGAGATCGGAGGAACAGCTGAGGAAGAGGCTGCCGAGTACATCAAGAGCAATGTAACGAAGCCTGTTGTCTCCTACATCGCCGGCGTTACCGCTCCCAAGGGCAAGAGAATGGGCCATGCCGGCGCGATTATCGCGGGCGGCCACGGCACTGCCGAGGAGAAGTACAAGGCTCTTGAGGCCGCAGGCGTCAAGACCGTAAGGTCGCTTGCCCACATCGGTGAGGGACTCAAGGAAATCACCGGCTGGTAATAATCAGCTGAAATGGCATATCTGAATGAAAGGCTGTTCCGCTTGGTGAACGGCCTTTTTTGATCTGAGCCTCTGGTGTTATTCAGTTTTGCCATCATCTCTGCAGGGCCCCTCTGGCCGCACTGGCTTCTGTCCTGTGCCATCGCGCAGTGCCGCAGAACTTGATTACTTAAGGCATGGGCTTATAGCCATGGCGGCATCGGATATATATAATTGAAGGAAACCACAGGCGGACAAATCCGCAAACATAAGGACACTTAAGCATGAAAGGCAGTCTCAGTGACATGGAGGAGCTGTGCGCGGCCGATCCGCTGGTGCGCACTTTCAGGGAGCTTGTTCGCTTCCCTACCCAGTCAGATGACAGTTCGGAAAAGATCCCCTCAACCGAGGGACAGCTGCGCCTGGGCGCGCATCTGGTCTCGCTCTGCAGCCAGCTGGGCTTCAAGGCTCTGCAGGATGAGAAGGGCGTTGTTACGGTGAGCGTGCCTCCGTCAGCCGGCTCTGAGGGCGCGGATCGCCTGGCGCTCATCGCCCACCTCGACACGGCGCCGGACGCTCCGGGCGACGGGGTGGAGCCCAGGCTCGTGAAAAACTATGACGGAGGCTCGATTGAGCTTGACAGCGGGCTGGTTACCGACGCAAAAATCTGCCCGAACCTGCCTTCGCACAAGGGCGATGACATTATCGTAACCGACGGCGTGACGCTCCTCGGCGCTGATGACAAGGCCGGAGTGGCTGTAATCCTCGGGATCCTCCGGGAAATCGCAGAGGATCCCTCATTTAAGCATCCTGAGATCCGCGCGGTCTTCTCGGTTGACGAGGAGATAGGGCGCTCGGCTGACTACATAGATGTTGAGAAGCTGGGCTGCGCCTTCGGCGTCACCGTCGATGGCGGCGAGGCCGGTGATCTTGACACCACGACCTTCAGCGCCGAGGCGGCTACGGTGACGATAAAAGGCCGCAGCGTGCACACCTCGGTTGCCTACAAGACCATGGTCAACGCCTGCGAGGCTGCCTCGCGCTTCATGCAGCTGCTGCCTCCCGACGAGAAGCCGGAGAACACGCAGGGGAAGGAAGGATTCTTCCATGTGCACAATATCGAGGCCAGCGTCTCACAGGCTAAAATCAGCCTGATCATCCGCGATTTTGACGGGGAAAAGCTCAAAGAGCGGGTGGCGCAGCTTGATCATATCGCCTCGCTCCTCAACCGCGAGATAGGCTATGAGAGCGTGAGCGTTGAGCACCATCACCAGTACTCGAATATGGGAGAGGTGCTCTTAAAGCATCCGGAGGTGCTCGCGCGCTGCAGGAGGGCCTATGAGGCCGCTGGGATTCCGGTGCATGAGTGCGCGGTGCGCGGCGGCACAGACGGCTCCAACCTCTCATGGCGCGGGCTTCCCTGCCCGAACTTCTTCACAGGGTCGCTGTGCATGCACGGGCCTTATGAGTGCCTGCCGGTAAAGTCTCTGCACCTGTGCCATGACGCGGTCAGGGCGCTGGTCGGGATCTGCGCGGAGAGCCGCTCATAAACGGGGCTCCCCGCAGGAGCTTTCACAAAGACAGCAATCAGAAGGTATTACAGCATGGAAATTCGGCTCGCCTCATGGAATGTCAACGGCATCCGCGCCGCCTCCGGCAAGGATGGGTTCAAACAGTGGTTCTCGGAGGATCGCTACGATGTCATCGGCTTCCAGGAGACCAAGGCCGATCCCTCGCAGCTCCCTGAGAGCCTTGTACGGAAGAGCGGCTATGAGTCCTGGTTCGCCTCCTCCACGGTGAAAAAGGGCTATTCAGGCACGGCCGTCTACAGCCGCATAAAGCCGCTTAAGGCTGAGATTGAGCTACCTGATCCGGAATTCCAGGGGGAGGGGCGCATCGTCCACCTGGAGTTTGAGCGCTTCCACTTCTTCAACGGCTATTTCCCGAACGGCGGAGCTGAGATCCTGGACGAGAAGGGCAAGCCTACCGGGAAGTTCAAGCGCGTGCCTTACAAGATGGGGTTCTTCGAGAGCTTCTTTGAGTATGCGCAGAAGCTCCGTGAGAAGAAGCCTGTGGTTGTCTGCGGCGATTTCAACATCGCCCATGAGCCGATTGACCTCGCACGTCCGAAGCTCAACGAGCAGAACACCGGCTTTCTGCCCGAGGAGCGCGCCTTCCTCGACCGCTTTGTGGCGGCAGGCTATGTCGACACTTTCCGCAAAGTGCACGGGGACGTGCCGGATCAGTACAGCTGGTGGTCCTACCGCATGCGCGCCCGCGAGAAGAACGTGGGATGGAGAATCGATTATTTCTTTGTCTCGGATGAGCTTGAGGGGAACATCGCTGATGCCTGCATCGAGAGCAGCGTGACCGGATCTGATCACTGTCCGATCGGGCTGACGCTGAGGTTCTGACGGGAGCCTTAACAGCCTGAGGCTCCCGTGCGTATTCTCAGGTACTGCTGAGCGGGAGACTGAAACAGAAACGCCCCTGGGTTTCCCCGGGGGCGTCCTGCTTTAAAAGGCAAACGCAGCCTTATTGCCGGAGCGGATGAAATGCAGCCCCGGCATCCGGCTGATTAGAACATCGCGTTCTTCGGGGTTCTCGGGAAGGGGATTACGTCGCGGACGTTCCCGACGCCGGTTACGTAAACGCAGAGCCTCTCGAAGCCCAGGCCGAATCCTGAGTGGACTACTGAGCCGTAGCGGCGGAGGTCGCGGTACCACCAGTAGTTCTTCGGATCGAGCTTCATCTCGGCCATCCTCTTATCGAGCATGTCGAGCCTCTCCTCTCGCTGCGAGCCTCCGATAATCTCACCGATTCCCGGGGCAAGCACGTCCATTGCGGCAACGGTCTTGCCGTCATCGTTCATGCGCATGTAGAAGGCCTTGATGTCCTTCGGGTAGTTCTTGACGACGACAGGGGAGTGGAAGTGCTCCTCGGCGAGGAAGCGCTCGTGCTCGGACTGCAGGTCCATGCCCCACTCAACGTCGAAGTTGAACTTGTGGCCTGACTTCTTCAGGACATCGATGGCGTCGGTGTAGTCGATCTGGGCGAAGTCGGAGGCGATGAAGCGCTCAAGGCGGCCGATGGCGTCCTTGTCAACGCGCTGCACGATGAACTCGAGGTCGTCGTGCCTCTCCTCAAGAACGGCGCGGAACACGTACTTGAGCATCCTCTCGGCGAGGGCAGCGTCATCATCGAGATCGAAGAAGGCGGCCTCGGGCTCGCACATCCAGAACTCGGCAAGGTGCCTCGTCGTGTTGGAGTTCTCGGCGCGGAAGGTAGGTCCGAAGGTGTAGCACTTCGAGAACGCGGAGGCATAGGTCTCGACGTTGAGCTGTCCGGAGACGGTCATGAACGCCTCCTTGCCGAAGAAGTCCTTTGTGTAGTCAACCTTGCCGTCAGCGGTCTTGGGTACGTTCTCAAGATCAAGCGTGGTGACGCGGAACATCTCGCCGGCGCCCTCGCAGTCGGAGGTGGTGATGAGCGGGGTGGAGACCCACATGAACTCCTCGCTCTGGAAGAATCTGTGGATGGCCATCGCCAGGCAGTTCCTGATGCGCATAACAGCGCCGATGAGGTTGGTTCTCGGGCGGAGGTGCGCATACTCGCGGAGGTACTCCGGGGAGTGGCGCTTGGCGCTCATCGGATAGGTGTCAGGATCCTCGATCATTCCGCAGATCGTGACCTTGTCAGCCTTCAGATCGTACTTCTGGCCCTTGCCCTCGGAGAGGACCAGGGTTCCCTCGACAATGACCGAGCATCCGGTAGTGAGCTTCAGAACCTCATCGTAGTTCTCAAGGGTATTGGGCACGACAGCCTGCACCGGGTTGAAGCAGGATCCGTCGTAAACGCTCAGAAAAGAAAAACCAGCCTTTGAGTCGCGCCTGTTCCTAATCCAGCCGCGCACTGTTATTCTGCTGCCTGCAGGAACCTTGTCCTTTACCAGGATGTCAGCAGTGGATACTATCGACATTGTCAATTCCTCAAATAAAACCCGGTGTATTTTACCATTCGGGGAAACAGGGCGTGAGACGCCCTGAGTCTCAGCGCTACGGCCTCCCCGCAGGCCGGAGCAGAAAATTGTGCCTTAATTGCCGCCGAACATTCTGTCGAGTTGCGAGCTGTCATAGCCGCTGCCTTTTGCCGGGGCGGCGCCCTCCTTCCTGCCGGAGTCAGTCCTTCCCTGGCTGCCGCTCTCCTTTGCGGGAGAGGCAGTCCTGATGTCCCCCACAGGGCCAGAGCCGTAGTTGGTTATCGGCTTGTGACCGCTTCTTATTATGATCTGCCTTCTGCCAGTGCCTGTTGAGCGTCCTGCAGGCAGCGGGGCGTGGTACTCCTCAGGCGCGGGAGCTGACTGCTCCTGAGGCTGGGCCCTGGCTGCTGCATCTCCTGATGCCTCGCCGGAGGCTTTCCCCGCGGCCGGGGCTTCCTGTGCCTTTCCGTGAAGAGGCTCCTTCAGGCTTCCGGCAGAACTCTTTTCCTCCTTGGGAGTGACAGTCTTTGCGGCCGGGGCGGCAGCGGCTGATGCTGATCCATTATCCTTTTTTACTCCGGCAGCTGCGCTCTCCTTTCCTGCTCCCGCAGCGGGTGCCGGAGCGGCTGCATCCTTCCGGGGCTTTGCCTGGGCTGCCTGCCTGCTGTCCTTTCCAGCGGATCCTTTCCTTTCGGTTTCTGTCGCGGGCCTTGCCTGGGGCCAGGGCTTCTGCTCTGCGGCCTTCCCTCTTTTGCCTGCGCTCACGCTGTCCTTCTTGCCGGCAGCGCCCTCCTCTTTCTTTCCGGCAGGCTGGGCTTTCCCTGCGTTAGCCTTCGCGGGACTCTCAGCCTTTGAGGCTGCGGCCGCTACGGTCCTGCTTTCCTTCCCATCACCTGCCTTCGCGCGTGCGGCAGAGGAGGCCCTGCGGCTTTCATTCGGGGCATCATCATCCTCATCGACGAGCGCCGACTCGCGGCGCTCTATTTCTTCGCGGCTTTCCCCAGTCTTCCTTTCATCGGCGGAGCCCTGCTTCCTTACCGCGTCAGGCTTTCCCTGTCCGGCTCCGGCCCTGTCTCCCTTTCTTATTACCTCGCCTGTCTCCGAGTTCACATACTCAGTCTGGCTGAATACCGGGTACTGCAGGCCGTAGACCCGGCCGCCCTGGGTCTCCTCCCTGAAGCTCGAGAGCTTTCTCGAGATGATCCCAAGGTAGCCTCCGCCGATCTGATCCGCGTTCTGCTGCAGCTCCTGGCAGGTCTTTACCGGGCGGAGCCCGACAAGGCTGCTTCCCATCCGGTCGATCTCGTCCTTGACGATCTTCTTGTTGTCCTCGTTATAGGCGTTGAGCTTGCCGAGGAACGAGTCCCACTGCCTGCGCTCCTCCTCTGTCGCCTCCGGAGAGCTCCACTCCGGTATGGTGAACCTGACCTCAACGTTCACCTCGGCGCCGTAAAACTCGCAGAAGTCCTTTTTCTGCAGGGTGTCGAGATCCCAGGTGATGCTGAACGAGGCCCTGGTGATGGAGCCTGCGTCCTTGCCGCTCCTTGGGCTCTTTTCGGAGATTTCGGCGAAAAGCTCTGACGCGTGGGTGCTCTTCAGCGCGTAGCTGCTGACTGAGGTGCGCCAGTTCTGCCTGAACTGCGGCGTCTTCTGGTACTCGGACGGAAGCGTCCTGTCATAGCTGTTGAGGCTGTCGCCTGCCGCTGCGGCGAGTGGAGTAATCAGTGCGGCTATCAGAATTATCAAACGCATAATTTGTGGTCGGGAACTGCTTCTTTGAATTCTGCGGCGGATAATTTCCTGCCGCCCTAATGATGGGCAGATTATAGCCGTTTCACCAAAAATTTACTTTCACTGCTCTTTATGCAAATTTTCATCTATAATAATTGGATTTACCGGGGATGAGCTGGAGGCGGAGATGATTACTGCATACGTAATGAGGGAAGGCGGCCTTGACGCCATGCAGCTCAAAACCGAGGACAACCGCCTGCCGCAGGATGCCATCTGGCTTGATGCCTACCGCCTGAGCGACGAGGAGCGCGAGTGGCTCACGGACGTCATCCTGAAGGATGTCCCGGAGGAGGAGGAGCTCGACGATATCGAGGCATCCTCGCGATTCTTCCTGGACTCCGACGGCATCCATATCCTCTCACTCTTCCCGCAGCGCGTCGGCAACGAGACCATCGGCGTCAACGTCTCCTTCACCCTGAAGGGAAAGCTCCTCATCAGCTACCGTGACGACGACATCGGCGTGCTGCGCCTCCTCAGGCACTACATCAAGCATGACAGCCACCTGGTAAGCTCCGCCCTCGACGTAATCCTCGAGCTGCAGGATCTCAAGATCGAGTACCTCTCGGACCTCATAGAGGACGGCTACGAGACTCTGCAGGAGAACTCGAAGCATGTCCTCAAGGAGGATCAGACCGAGGAGATGCTCCGCGAGCTTCTCTTCCAGGAAAGCACCAACGGGCAGATCCACCTGGCGCTCCACGATACCAGGCGCTCTCTGCGCTTCATCCTGAAGGTGCTGGGCCCCAAGCTTTCCGAGAAGCAGCACCAGAATGTCATGGAGGTGCTGGCGGATATTGAGTCGCTCCTGCCGCACACCCAGTTCCTCTTTGACAAGATCGATTTCCAGCTTGAGGCCGCGACCGGCTTCACCAACCTTCAGCAGAACAGGGTGATCAAGATGTTCTCGGTCGTTGCGGTCCTCTTCATGCCTCCGACGCTCATAGCGTCCCTTTACGGAATGAACTTCGCGCATATGCCGGAGCTGTCGCTGGAATTCGGCTATCCGCTGGCGCTGCTGCTGATGGTCGCCTCCGCGTGCTTCACCTATCTGTTCTTCAAGAAGAAAAAGTGGATGTAGCCAGCTTGAGGGAGTGCCCGCAGGCCAGAGGGGCTTTCCCGCATCCTGAAAAGCTCCTTTGTGCTGGCGTTCTGTGAGGCGCGTTCAGGAGCTCTGACACAAAATGTAGTAGAATGGCGCGGGCCGGATACGTGCTGAATAGTGTAGTGGAGAACTGACAAGTACCAGGGCATGAGCTATCTTTCTTTTGAGTTTGCTGTTTTCTTTACTCTGTTTGTCTCCGTCTACTGGACTCTCGGAGCGCGCTTCCATTGCCAGCGCGGGCTCCTTATCCTGGCAGGCTTCTCCCTCTACGGATCGGTGAATGTGTGGTTTGCCGTCCTTCTCGCGGTCTACAGCGTTTTCATTTACTCTGCGGGGCGCTGGATTGCCTCGGGATCGCGCTCGCGCTGGCCTGCGGCCGTGGCCATCTCGCTTGCGGTGCTGAACCTTGCCTTCTTCAAGAACTTCGCGATCCTCCGGGAAAGCCTGGGCGGCACGCTCACGAGCCTCGGGGTATCGTCATCGATCCCCGACATCATACTGCCTGTAGGGCTGAGCTTCTACACTTTTGCATCAATCACCTATCTGGTCGCGGTGTACCGTGATCATGAAAAGGCGAGATCGCTTCCGGACGTCGCCTGCTATCTCTCATTTTTCCCGGCCATCATCATGGGCCCTATCATCCCCTCTGACTGCTTTTTCAGGCAGCTCGATGGGAAAAGGGAAATCGGCGATCAGAACAGGGCTGCGGTGCTTGTTGTCCTCGCCATATTCAAGATCATGATTTGCGCCAACTGCCTCGAGAACTACGCGGACAATATCCTCTCGAGCCCGGAGAGCTATTCGGCTCTGACGCTCTTCACCGCCATAAACGCCTATGCCGTCGAGCTTTACTGCAACTTCAGCGGCTTCATCAACCTGGTGACCGCGGCCGCGCTCATCCTGGGCTTCACGCTTCCGGAGAACTTCAACATGCCCTATACGGCCGTAAGCGTGCAGGATTTCTGGAAGAGGTGGCACATGACGCTCTGCGACTTCATCATGCGCTATATCTATTTCCCACTGGGCGGCAGCCGCTGCAGCATGGGAAGGACCATTTTCAACCTCTTCGCCGCCTTCATCATCTCCGGGCTCTGGCACGGCTGCACGCTGAACTTCGTGATATGGGGCGCGATGCACGGCGCAGGCGTCGCGTTCAACCACATAAACCGCAAGCTCAGCCTCATCAGCGTGCCGTCCTGGCTCGGAAGGCTTCTGACCTATCTTTACGTAACTGCCGCCTGGATCCCGTTCCGGGCTGAGTCTCCCGAGGAGGCCTGGTCCTTTGTCAGGGCGTTTTTCACCAATTTCTCCCTGGAGGCATCAGGGCAGACGCTGACCGTGCTTGCAGTGCTCTCGGTCTGGTGGGTGGTTTACCCGTGGCTCGGCGGCGCTGTCGGGCGGCTGGTCTCATGGCAGGAGAGGGTTCCTTTGGCACTTAAGCCTGTCACGCTTACCGCGGCGGTTTTTGTCCTGGTTTCTGCAATGCCCGGCACCATGCCCGGCCTTATCTACGCGGGGTTCTGACGAATGGGCGGAAAAACCGGGCTTGGCGCTTTCCTCTATGTTTCCGGGTGCTCCCTCGCGGCGCTCGGCATCATCTACCATGCGCAGATCGCGCAGGAGCTTGTCCGCCACTATGACTTTGCCGAGAGCATGTTCACGGGAAGCGGCGATCTGAGCTATACGGTTGGCGCCTCGGGAATTGAGGCAGGAGACTCCGGAATTTCCCTTGAAGGCAGCATTGAGGCATCCGGCCGGGGCCTCTCGCCCGAGAGCTCTGCGGCCGAGATCTCCAATGACGGAGCATCGCAGGTCACGGAGAGTACAGAGCCGGGCGGCAGAGCAGTGAGCCGGAATGATGGCGAAGGCCAGTCAGATGAGACGCAGCCTGCCGCGGCCGGAAGAGAGCCTGCAGGCACAGTTCAGGCCGCTGCATCGCCTGACAGCAGGCCAGGCGCAAATTCCCACAAGCCGGACAGCCCCGCCTCCTGCAGCCGGAGCCGGAAGCCGTTTGTCCTATCAAAGGGGGACAGCGTGCTCTTCATCGGCGATTCGCTGATGCATGATCTTGCCCCGGCTGCCGCAAGGGAGCTCAAGTCCCGCGGGATTAAGTCAGTAAATGCCAGCAAGTCAGGCACCGGGCTCAGGACCGAGACCGGCCGCGAGTGGAAGAAGAATGTCTCGGACATCATGAAGTCGGATGGCTCCATCCGCCTTGTTGTCGTGATGATCGGCGCCAATGATCCGGTCGGCTTCTTTGAGGGCAAGACTGTAGTCAAGTTCGGCAGCGACAAGTGGCGCGAGTTCTACCGCGGCAGGATTGCGGAGATCTATGCGCTTGCCGGCAGGCACGGCGCGTCCGTGATGTGGTATTCCCTGCCTGCCATGAAGAGCAGAAAGTATGACGCCAAGGCGAAGGTGCTCTCCGGGCTCTTCAGCGAGGAGGCGGAGAAGCAGGGCGGGATCATGATCCCGGCTGACGTCATTTCGCCGGGCGGCACCTATGCGGCCTTCCTCAGTGATCATGGCACCATGAAGCAGGTGAGGAAGGATGACGGCATCCACTTCACCATGTTCGGCGCAGGGCTCCTTGCCAGGGATTTCATGAAGAGGCTCCAGAGGCTTGAGGAAAAGTCTGAGGCCCTGGCGGCATCTCCTGCCTGCGCCCCGTCTGAGGGAGGAAAAGGAGAGATTCTGCTCGCAGAGAGCGGCGCACGGGAGAAGGCCGGAAATCCTGACAGTCCTGCAAGGCCCGGGGCAGAGCCTCACGGAGCAGCGGCCGTGCCCAATGAGGCGGCAGCCGCAGGACAGGCTGACGGCACGGACGATGACATCGAGCCTGCCGAGCTCGCCGGCGTGAGCACGGAGAAGACCGAGTCCAGCCGCGGCCTGATCCCTGAGGCGGGAGCTGACGGGCTCTTTGAGGTCATGGCCAATGACCGGGTGCTTTTTGTCGGAGACTCGCTGATGCAGGGCATCGCGCCGCAGATCATCAGGGAGCTTGACCGCAGGAGCATACGCTACAGCAACCCCAGCATGAAGAGCACCGGGCTCCTCGTGAGAAAGAGCTGCAACTGGTTCGAGAAGACGGAGAAGGAGCTCTCAGATGACACGGCCATCAGGTATATGGTCGTCATGCTGGGGCTCAATGATCCGATGGGCTTCTATGTGAACGGCAAGCCGCAGGCGTTCGGAACAGAGGGCTGGATCAGCAGCTACCGTGAGTTTGTCGACCGGATCTACGCCATAGCCGACCGCCACCACGTCAGGGTGTTCTGGTACAAGATCCCTCCTGTCAGGGGCAAGACGCTCGACAGCAAGATCCCGGTGCTCAATGATATATTTGAGGCGGAAGCCGGGGCGAGGGGCGGCGTGTTCCTCGAGGTGCCGGCGATGGCGCCTGACGGCAAGTATGCCGCCTATATCCCCATTGACGGGAAGTCGAGGAAGGTCCGCGCTGATGACGGCATCCACTTCAATGTCAGGGGCGCCGGAGTGATGGCAGCGGAGTTCCTCCGCCACCTCAGATTCTCCGAGTCGGAAAGGAACCTCAGGTTCTATGATCCGGGCTTTGCGAGGAAGGACGCCGGCGAGCCGGATGAGGGCGGCATGCCTGCCGCCGGCGGCGGGGAAAAGGGCAGCGTTGCCGATACCGGACGTAAGGCCGCGCCCGGTGCCGGAGCATCAGTCTCTGATGGCAAGGCGGGCGGTGCCGGCAATGATGACGGCATGGGCCGGAAACAGTCCGGACATGATGTGCCCGGAAGAAGCGCCTTATACGATTCCATTAAGTCTGCCGGAACTGATCCCGGGCGGACTGCATTTTCAGATTTTACTGACTTAGGTCATGTTCAGACTGCGGGGGCTAAACATGTTTAGGAAATTTCAGCTGCTCCTCGTGAGCGTGCTTGCGCTGTCACTTTTCGGATGCGGGACAACGGAAACCGCCGGCAGCTCTCAGGGGCTGCTGCTTGCAGGCTATGACGCGGACTGCTGCATCGCGGGAGAGCCGAAGGGCTTTGTCATTCCGAAGGCCATCACGGAAAGCAGGCAGAAGCGCGCTGACACCGTGGCGGAGGAGGAGGAGCTTGAGGAGTTTTCCGGGTTCCTCAACATCAGCAGGAAGATCCGGGACCGGCATGGGCTCCGCATCTCAGTAATCGGTGACTCCCACATCGCCGCTGACTTCTTCACTGACAAGCTCAGGAAGCTTTCCTTCGCCGACAACAGCTACGGCGTAGGCGGAGTGTTCCCACTGCAGCCTAAGTACCACCAGAACGTGGTCATCACCTCGCAGGGAAACGGCTTTGAGGTGATAAGCTCCCGCTTCTCCGATACCGGATACAACGGTGAGTTCCCGGCAGGAGGCGTAATGGCAAAGGCCCAGAAGGACGGTGCCTCCATAGTCTACCGCAGCAGCCTTCCCCTGAAGGACACCCAGGCCACCTTCTGGGTCAGGGGCAAGCCCGGCGACTCCTTTACCGTCACGGGAAGCCACGGCGTAAAGTCCTCCTACTCGGTGAAGACTGACAAGTGGGAGCACTTCACCGCCTCAGGCATGAAGTTCCCGGTTACCTTCCGGGCCCAGAACAGTGGATCCTTCATTGGGACCGTCTTTGTCGACACGAATACCGGCTATGTCGACTCGTTCGGGATCAACGGTGCACAGGTGAATATCTTCAAGCGCTGGAACCTCCCTGCCTTCGGGGACTACCTGAAGTTCACCAAGCCCGATCTGGTGCTCCTGGAGTACGGCGCCAATGATGCGCTGAGCGGCTCCTTCACCGAGAAGGGCTTTGAGAAGGACTACCTGAGCGCCATTGACTTCATCAGCAGCAACGCGCCTGGCGCCGAGATTATCCTGATGTCCCCTCCGACTGTCGCTAAGTTCACCCAGGGGATCATGAAGGTCTACCCTGAGTTTGACAGCATCAGGAAGGTAATTGAGAAGGTCGCGGACGAGCGCGGGCTCCTTATCTTCGACATGCACGACGAGATGACCCGCGGCGGCGGAAAGGCCGGCTGGGTCAGGCTCGGGCTCTCGAAGAGGGACGTCCATCTGACGAAGGACGGCTACTATACGATGGGAAGCTATTTCTACAGCGCGCTGATAAGCTTCCTCAATGAGATCTGACAGGGCGGCACGCTCCGTGCCCGGTTTACTATAACGGCATGAGCGGCTATAATCGAACGGGCTGAACAGTAGATAGGTTTTTTCATGAGAACAGTTGTCGTAACCGGTTTAGGCATTATTTCAAGCATCGGCTGCAGTGCTGATGAAGTTACAGAGTCCCTCAGGAACGGAAAGTCCGGAATATCCCATTCAGATCAGTTTGAGGAGATGGGACTCAGATCCCAGGTCTGGGGAGCTCCGAATATCAACCCTTCCGAGCTGATTGACCGCAGGGTGATGAGGTTCATGGGAGATGCCGCTGCGTTTGCCTATCTGTCAATGAAGCAGGCAATCGAGGACTCTGGCCTCACTGAGCAGGAAGTCTCCAACGAGAGAACCGGGCTTATTGCCGGCTCCGGCGGGGCATCCTGTAAGAACACGGTTGAGGCTGCCGACATCCTCAGGAGCAAGGGCGTAAGGCGCGTAGGTCCCTATATGGTTCCGAGGATCATGGGCTCGACGGTCTCCGCATGTCTTTCCACTCCTTTCCACATCAAGGGCATCAACTATTCGATCAGCTCAGCCTGCTCAACCTCCTCCCACTGCATCGAGTCTGCCGCAGAGCAGATCATGCTCGGCAATCAGGACGTGATGTTTGCGGGCGGCGGCGAGGAGCTCCACTGGTCAATGTCCTGCCTGTTTGACGCGATGGGCGCGCTCTCCACCAAGTACAACGCCACTCCGGAGCGCGCCTCGAGGGCCTACGACGCTGACCGCGACGGCTTTGTGATTGCGGGCGGCGGCGGAATGCTCGTCCTTGAGGATCTTGAGCACGCGAAGGCAAGAGGAGCGAAGATCTACGCAGTCCTCTCAGGCTTCGGCGCGTCGTCTGACGGCTATGACATGGTCGCTCCCTCGGGAGAGGGCGCTGAGCGCTGCATGAAGATTGCCCTTCAGAAGGCCGGCTGCAGCGTTGACTACATCAACACCCACGGCACCTCGACCAAGGTCGGCGACTCCAAGGAGATTGAGGCAATCAAGAACGTGTTCGGCGATAAGATTCCGAGCCTCTCCTCAACCAAGTCCATGACCGGGCACTCGCTCGGCGCCGCTGGCGTTCAGGAGGCGATCTACTCGCTTCTCATGATGAAGAACAGCTTCATCGCTCCGAGCATCAATGTCGAGACTCCTGATCCCTCAGTTGAGGGCGTTCCTCTCGTTACAAAGACCGAGGAGCGCGAGCTCGAGCATGTCATGTCGAACAGCTTCGGCTTCGGCGGCACCAACTCGACGCTGATCTTCTCGAAGTATCACGGCTGATCAAAGCCTTTCATTCATGGAGCGGGTCACTGATCCGCTCTTTTTTTTGTCCGCATTCCGCATCAGGGGTCTCACCATGGCAAATGACAGGGAAACAGAGCGCCTGGACAAATACGTCTGCTCGGTAACCTCCTTCACCCGCTCGGTCCTCGGGAAGGAGATCAGGAAGAGAGGGGCGTCGCTCAACGGAAAACAGGTAAAGGATCCTTCGGTAAAGGTTACAGACGGCGATGTCATCGGGATTGCCGGCATGGAAATCACCGTATCCCTGAAGCCTGTATACCTCATGATGAACAAGCCCGTGGGCGTCGTTTCGGCAAACAGCGATGACTCCTTTGACACTGTGTTCTCGCTTCTTCCGGAGTGCTACGCGAGATGCCACTGCGTCGGGAGGCTCGACATCGACACGGAGGGGCTTCTCCTCATTACCGATGACGGGCAGTGGTCGCACCGGATCACCTCGCCCGCGAAGGGGGTCAGAAAGGTCTACCGGGCAGTCCTCGCGGAAGAGCTCTCAGATGAGGCGATTGCGCGGATCAGAAATGGCATCGAGCTCAGGGGAGAGAAGGAGCCTGCCTTTGCCGAGGTGACAAAAGTTGCCCAGCTTACCTATGACTTTGCCGTTACCGAAGGGCGCTACCACGAGATCAAGCGCATTGCGGCCGCGGCCGGGAGCAGGGTGGAGGAGCTCAGGAGGCTCTCCATAGGAGCGCTCTCGCTCGATGAGACACTGGAGCCCGGCATGTACCGGGCTCTCTGTGATGACGAGGTGCTTCTTCCTCTCGCAAATGCCGCATCAGATGAAGATGGCGGCCGTTCCTGAGGTAACGAGAATGGCGGAGAGCCAGTCGGTCATGACGGGCTTTCTTTTGCAGAACAGCCAGAGGAGCGGCA
The DNA here is from genome assembly GCA_900317945.1 of uncultured Pseudomonadota bacterium. Classification (GTDB taxonomy): domain Bacteria; phylum Pseudomonadota; class Gammaproteobacteria; order Enterobacterales; family Succinivibrionaceae; genus UBA2810. The sequence continues at coordinate 5,012 of ONIT01000010.1, read as the reverse complement.
CCAGGATGACCGGCTGGCAGGCGGAGAGCACTGCCGCGATGCCGATATTGCCGTTGTCTATGGCCTTGAGGCAGCAGGTCATGCCGATGCCGAGCGCAAGCACGGTGTTGGCGATGATGAGGAACACTATCCTCCTGTTTACGCTGTGCTGGGGCTTTGCCGGACGGAAGCCGCTCCAGAGGAGCAGGAGATGAAGGGCAAAGCCTGCTGCCATCCTGACTGACGAGGCCGCCACCGGATCAGTGCCGCGGGACATCATGGGCTTAAGGATCGCCGTGCCCGCCGACTGGCAGAGACCGGCGAGGAGCCCAAGCGCAACTGCGGCAGCCACAGACGTTCCGGAGAACTCGGCGCTCACGGCGTGATCTGCCTTCCTGTTCCCGTCAGCAAAGTAGATTGCGGTTATGACTCCGGCAAAGACCAGCGCCGTGCCGAGGGCGCTCCGGATGGAGAAGGTGTCGCCGTAGAAGATGATGCCGGCTGCCGCCGAGAAGACGGCATTGGTCGCGAACAGAATCCCCGCGATCCTGGGGCCCAGACGGTTCATCGAGGCGTAGTAGGCGGTGTCGCCGATGAAGAGCCCGACCGTCCCGGAGAGCGCGAGAAGCAGGAGATCGTCTCCCGACATCGTCCTGAAGCCGCCGGTCAGGAGCCCCATGGCTCCAAGCAGGATCATGGCGAAGAAGAGGCGCCAGCGGCCGTAGGCAATGCTCCCGAGCCTTCCGGCGCAGGGAACAGCGATGAGAACAGCGAAAGCCCAGACCGCAGAGCTTACGAGTCCCAGCCATTCATAATGCATTCAGATCAGCCTGTGATTTTCTCGCGGAAAATGAAGAAGACTGCGCCGAGAATGCAGAGGCATGCCCAGATGTAGTCAGTCTTAAAGCTTTCCTTGAGGAAAAATACTGAAAACGGGATGAACACGGTAAGGGAGATCGCCTCCTGGACAATCTTGAGCTGAGTTACCGTTATGTGCTTGGACGCCATCCTCACGGCAGGGATCATGAGAGTGTACTCGAAGAACGCGAGGCTCCACGAGAAGAGGACCACCTTGAACCAGAAGGTGTCAGGGTGATCCTTCAGATGGCCGAACCAGGCGTAGGTCATGATGAGGTTGCTGCAGACGAGCATCAGCACCGAGAGAAGAGTGGGCCACATATGCAAAATCCGTAAAAAAAAACAGAGGCAATTATAATGCTTTGCGGATTTCTTTGAATTGAGTTTTGCTGGAGATTTTCATTATGGGTAAGCCCGGTGCAAAGGGTATAAGGCGCCTCATCAACGCGACGAAGTACAGCGCCAAGGGATTTGTCGCAGGCTGGAAGAACGAGGAGGCATTCAGGGAGGAGGTGGTTGTCGCAATAATCCTCACACCTGCCGCCTTCTTTGTCGGAAGCACGCCGCTTGAGATCCTCTTCCTTATTACCATGATCTGGCTCCTGATGGTAACCGAGGCGCTCAACTCGGCTGTCGAGGCCGCGATCGACCGGATTGGTGATGAGTGGAACGAGCTTTCGGGCAGGGCAAAGGACCTCGGATCACTTGCGGTGCTCTTCGTTACGATCCTCAATATCGCCGCCTGGGTTACGCTTTTCTGCGTTAACTGCCTTTAGTACGGCGCAGCTGTTTTCACAGCGTACATGAGGCAGGCTCTGCCAGAACAGTGCCTCTGTGGTAAAATCACGCCATTATTGCCGGCATGACGGTCTTTTCAATATTCGCCGCATGTCCGGCCCTGTGTTTATTAGGAGAATATCGTGAGCGATTTCTGCGTTGCCAAATTCGGCGGTACCAGCGTTGCAAATTCCGATGCCATGCTGAACTGCATGCGGATTGTAACTGCCAATCCCAAAACCAAGCTGGTAGTACTCAGCGCCAGCGCCGGCGTTACCAACCTTCTGGTCAAGCTGGCCAACGGCGTGGCTGATGAGGCTGAAAGAGAGGAGACCATCTCCAAGATCTCCGCTATCCAGAACCAGATCCTTGACTATCTCGGCCATCCCGAGGCAATTTCCGGCGAGATCAAGAATCATATTGATCAGATCCGCATCCTTGCCCGTGAGGCTGTCTACGAGACCAATGACGTCCTCGTTGACCGCATCGTCTGCAACGGCGAGCTGATGTCAACCAAGCTCTTCACCGAGGTGATGAAGAAGAACGGCTATGACGCAGTCTGGTTCGATGTCAGAAAGGTCATGAGAACCGACAACAACTTCGGCAAGGCAGCTCCCATCATCGAGGTCCTCCGGATCCAGGCCCAGAAGGAGCTCTCCGATCTGGTGCAGAACCACATCGTCATCACCCAGGGCTTCATCGGCTCCAATGCCGAGGGACAGACCACCACGCTTGGCCGCGGCGGCTCTGACTACTCAGCGGCGCTCCTCGGCGAGGCGCTGAATTTTGGCGAGGTTGAGATCTGGACCGATGTTCCCGGCATCTACACCACCGATCCTAGAATCGTCTCCACTGCCCACGCCATTCCGGAGATTTCCTTCGCCGAGGCTGCCGAAATGGCAACCTTCGGCGCTAAGATCCTCCATCCTGCGACAGTGCAGCCTGCGATGCGCGCCAACATCCCGGTATTCGTCGGCTCATCAAAGGAGCCCCGCGCCGGCGGCACCTGGATCCGTCCTGACACCGACTCGAAGCCTCTGTTCCGCGCCGTTGCCATCAGGAAGAACCAGATCCTCCTCACCCTCAAGACCGCGAGGATGGTCGGGGCCTGCGGCTTCCTGTCGACTGCCTTCGGCATTTTCGCAAAGCACGGCCTCTCGGTTGATCTCGTCACCACCTCAGAGCAGAGCATTGCGGTAACCCTCGACAACACCGGCACCAAGTCGAACGGACAGAGCATCCTGAGCGAGGCCCTGCTTGCTGATCTCCGCCAGATTGCCAGTGTCAAGATCGAGGAGGACCTGAGCCTCATCGCTCTCATCGGCAACCACATGAGCAGGACCCCGGGCTCGGAGTCCAAGGTCTTCTCCGCGATCTTCGATATCCCTATCCGCCTCATCTGCTACGGCGCAAGCTCGCACAACACCTGCTTCCTTGTTCACTCCAAGGACGGAGAGGAGGCTGTAAGAAGACTCCATGTTCACCTGCTTGACTAACTGAGACTTTCTCAGGACATGACAAAGGCCTTCCTTGCGGAAGGCTTTTTTTATTGTAAGTGCATAAACAGCGGAGGGCAGGGCAGATTTCCCGGGAACCGTGCTTTCCCGGGGCTGACGGCAGAGCCTTCCGGGAGGATGAAATAAAAAAGCCGGCCTGACGAACGCCAGACCGGCTCGCTCTGCTCATCCGGGCTCAGTCGTCGAGATTCTTGAAGAAAATCTTGGATTTTCTCTGGTAGTTGTAGTTGTCGCGCTTCTTTTTCGGCAGATCGTCCACAGTTCCCGGGACAAATCCCTTCTCGAGGAAGAAGTGCGCGGTGCTGGTCGTAAGCACGAAAATCTTCTTGAGGCCCATCTTCCTTGCTTTCTGCTCGATGGTCTCGATGAGGAGGTCGCTCCTTCCGCCGCTCCTGTAGTTGGGGTGTATGGCGACACAGGCAAGCTCGCCGCACTTTTCCTCCATATAGGGATACAGGGCCGCGCTGCCGATGACCATGCCGTCGCGCTCGATGATGACATAGTGCTCAATCTGCAGCTCAAGGAGCTCCCTCGGACGGTGTATAAGGATGCCGGCATCCTCCATGGGCTTGATGAGCTCCATGAGGCTTCCGATGTCGCTGATTCTGGCCTGGCGGACCTGCTCGGCGCTGTTCTTCACTATCTGCGTTCCGATACCGTCCCTGGTGAAGAGCTCCTGGAGGAGCGCGCCGTCATCGGTGTGGCTGACGAGGTGCGATCTCGGTACACCGCCCCTGCACGATGCGATGGCGGCCCTGAGGTACCTCGCGGTGCTTGACACATCGTCCTCATCGAGCTTGCTCAGGTATTCCTCTGCCTGATCCGGGAAGAGCTCGGGAACCACATGCCCGTCGTCATCAAGAATTCCCTGGAACGGGCAGAAGGTGATGAACTTGTTTGCCTTCAGATCAATCGCGACTCTGCTCGCAAGGTCCTCGGAGTTAAGGCTGAAGCTTTCGCCTGTTACGGAGACGCAGATCGGGGAGAGCACCACCACGTTGCCGCGGTCGAGCTGGAAATTTATGCCTTCAGCGTCAACGCGCCTGACGGTCCCGGAATGGCAGAAGTCTATGCCGTCTATGACGCCGACCGGCTTTGCCGTGACAAAGTTGCCGGAGACGACGCTGAGCCTCAGCCCCTGCATCGGGGTGTTCCCGAGGCCCATCGAGAGCTTGGACGTGATGTTGTACTGGATGTCGCCGCAGACCCTCTTTATTATGCTGAAGCTCCTGGTGTCAGCGATGCGGATCCTCTTGTAGAATCTGGTCTTTACCTTCGCGTCAGCGAGGGCGTTGTCAATCTGGTTCTTGCAGCCGAACACAATGACCAGCTTGATCCCGAGGCTCTGCAGGATGGCAATGTCAGATATCACGCTGTCGATGTGACGGTCAGCTATTGTCTCGGCGCTCAGGAGGAATACAAATGTCTGCCCCCTGTGCATCGTAATATAAGGAGCAGAATGACGGAAAGCGCTTATGAGCTCGGTATTCAGTGTTCTCATTGTTAAAACAGGACTCCAAGTAAACCGGGGCTATGATAGTACCATTCCGGCGCATCCTCAATGATTATCGGAGTCCTGCCGGGCTGAAAATGCCTCATGCGCGTCTCTCCGTGCTGCCGTCCGGGCTGGTTTGCATATAGCTATGCATATAGCCGGTGCTGCATGCCGGTGTGCTGGCATTTATGAATGTCAGCCGGTGAGAGCCTGCCGGAAAGGCCCGCATGGATGGATGATAGAAAATTAATGCTCAGAAAATAATCAATATTTAATTTATAGAAGTTCAGGGCGTACGCACGAAGCACAGGCAGTACCAGACTTGAAAACATTTGTGGCGGCATTTTTTCAAAAAATCGGTTAAGGTATGAGGTTGCCAAAAATTT
>ONIT01000021.1 GCA_900317945.1 uncultured Pseudomonadota bacterium | reverse complement strand
CACCTGTTCCCATTCCGAACACAGAAGTGAAATGTCGCCACGTCGATGGTAGTGCGGTTCTGAGCCGTGTGAGAGTAGATAACTGTCAGGCGCTTCAATTTGCTGCTATAGCTCAGTTGGTAGAGCGCACCCTTGGTAAGGGTGAGGTCGACAGTCCGATTCCGTCTAGCAGCACCATCAATTAGTTAGAATGCTCTTTCTCCGCTGCTATAGCTCAGTTGGTAGAGCGCACCCTTGGTAAGGGTGAGGTCGACAGTCCGATTCCGTCTAGCAGCACCACCGAATAAACTCCACGCTCCATTCTTTTTTTTGCGCTGTCTTATTCCCTGCTTCTTGTCTTTCCTGCGTTCCCGTATTCTCTCTGTCTCCCGTCTGGCTGTGGAAGCTCCCGATGATCTGCGGGCAGGGCAGCGGCTGATCTAATCAATTTCAGTGCAGAGATGTGAGTGTCAGGCTACAATCACTCATCTTTCCGAGGAGCAATCCTATGTTTCTGCAGCGCGTCAAGAACAGCAAAACCGGAGCCGTATATCTCTATCTGATGGAGGTTTTATCTGATAAGAATGCTGACGGCAGGACCGTTCACCGCAACAGAAAAATCAGGTCATTCGGCAATGAGGAGAAATTCAGGGCGGAGCACCCAGAGGAGTACCACCGCCTGATCGAGGAGTACAGCAGGCAGGGAAGCAGGCCGGTAATCAGCAGGCAGAAGAGCAGCACACTCGCCGGGGCGCTTGAGGATCTCTCCTCTCCCGGCTTCCTGTCAGTGAATGGCTGCGCTCCCACCTTCAGCTACGCGCTGCAGGTCCTGAGGCCGTTCTGGAATGAGCTGGGGATTGAGCCGAAGCTTGCCTACCTGCGCCGCAGAAGGGCTATAGGCTTCAGGCTTGAGGATGTGGTTTTCTATCTTGCCTCCCTCCGCATCATCGATCGGGCATCGGCGCTTGACCCTGAAGAGGCCAGGTACCGCTTTCTCGGCACGTATGCTGACTGTTCCTCGGAGAGTGATCTCATCAGCGCCCTTGATACCGTCTCTGAGTCAGGCAGCAGGATTATGAGGCAGCTCAGGGATAAATCACAGAGTCCCGCCAAAGGAGTGAAGATCCTGTTCCTCGACCTTAGCATCCGCACAGAAAGCCCCTGCGGCACCGCTGGGGAGACAGAGCTTTTTCCCGGGCTCAGGTGCCACCGTGCCACGCTCCTGCCTACACTAGGTGCGGCCCTTGCCATTGACGGCAGGTGCATGCCTATGGGCTTTGAGCTTTATGACTGGAGCAGGGAAGGATTTGAGGCTGCCCTGCCGGCAGTACGTGAGCTTGCGTCTGACTGCGGCGCCAGTGAGTTTGTCTACGCTGGGGACAGCCGGAGTCCTGCAGTAAGCGAGCGCTTTCTTCATTCATCAGGCTTTGATGTATCCGTGAGCTCATCTCCAGGGGACGCTGAGCGTCACGCCGCAGAGCTCTTCAGGAGCATGGCTGAGAGCTTCTGCATCAGGCAGGGCGGCATTCCGGAGCCCAGGCAGGTGCACGGGCATGTAACCCTCTCTGTTGTCGCGATGTATATGCTGAGGCTCCTCCAGGTCCGGCTCTCGAAGGATGGCGTCAGCATGGGCGCGGAGGAGATTTCAGCAGCTCTCATGGATGCAGGGGTTGCTATCCTTGCCCGTGAAGGGGAGGATGATCTCTACCTCAGCACCTGTCCCGGAAGCACTGTGTCTGCTTTTCTCTGCGGGCATGGCGGGATAGGCGACATCATGAAGGCCGCAGGACTCGAGCCTCTGCCGATCCTCTGCCAGCTGAGCGATCTTAACCGCTGCCTCAGAACCAGGATGCCCGGGCGCTCAGCTGCCATTGGCTCTGTTCCTGCCGCCGCACTCAGGGGCGGCTCTGTCTGATCCCTGTATCTGTTTTACGTACTGATGTAAATACACGGTCACAAAAAACTCCATGGGCGTTCGTTTTTGGACAGGATTTCGCCTCATCCTCTGTCTGGCGTGATGAAAAAACTGAGATGATGATATTTTTCTCCCTGCTCATTACAAAAATTTGCAAAAAAACTGAAATTTTTGCACGGCAGATAAAAAATTTTTCTGCACCATAGGCGCTCAGACGCCTCTCTGAGTCCTCTTAACCAGATTTTTACAATCCCGCAAATTTTTCCCAAAGCAATTATCCCAGCGCGTTTTTTTTCTCAGGAAAATTCAGAAAAATTATGCATTCCCGGTAAAAATTTCAGGACTGGCATGAAAACTTCTGACAGAATCTGACACCTTGTGATCAAAATCACCAGTGTGCTACTATCAAGGCGTCAGGCAGACTGAAAAAGAGGATGCGTGATATGAAACCACAGGAAACAATGCAGCTGCTCTCTGGGGAAGCAGAGAATAGCGGGCTGCAGATCAGACAGCAGTCAGATGAGCTCCATCCGGTCAGTTCAAAAGGCGCCGGATCCGGGGCAGGGAAAACCTATACCGAAGCCGAGATAAATTTCCAGAAAGCCGCAGCCGAAGGCGATGCCGAGGCAAAGTACAGGCTTGGCTACAGATACCAGCACGGAAAGGGCGTTCCGCAGGATCTCACAGAGGCCCTCAGGTGGTACCGCGAGGCGGCCGGGTACGGCAATGCCGAGGCGCAGAACAATCTTGGATTCATGTACGGCACGGGGCTCGGCGTTGAGCAGGACTATGAGGCGGCCGTAAGCTGGTACAAGAAGGCAGCCAAGCAGAATTTTGCCTGCGCCGAGAAGAATCTCGGCTACATGTACGAGAACGGCTTCGGTGTCAGGCAGGATCACGCTGAGGCCGTGAAATGGTACCGCATGGCGGCGGAGGACGGCAGCGCCGATGCGGAAAACTGCCTCGGTTGCATGTACCTCTATGGAAAGGGTGTTAAGCAGGATTATTTCGAGGCGGCCAGGCTTTTCATGAAGGCCGCGCTCCAGGGGCTTGCCGAGGCAGAGAACAATCTTGGCTACCGCTATCAGTACGGGCAGGGCGTCAGGCAGGACTATTCGATGGCTGTCAAATGGTTCCTGAAGGCCGCCCTTCAGGGGCACGCCGGAGCGCAGAATAACCTGGGCTATATGTACGGCAGCGGGCGTGGCGTCAGGCAGGACTATGAGGCGGCGATGAAATGGTACCAGGCTGCCGCCGAGCAGGGCCTGGCCTGCGCCGAGAAGAACATAGGCTATATGTACGAGAGCGGGCATGGGGTGCCGCAGGACTATTCCTGGGCGATCAAGTGGTACCGCGCGGCAGCTGATCACGGAAGCTCTGAAGCGCTTTATGATCTCGGCTCGCTCTATGAGACCGGACGCGGAGTAGAGAAGGACTATGCCGAGGCAGCGAGGCTTTACCGTAAGGCCGCCGAGCAGGGCTCTGTGGCTGCCCAGTACAGCCTGGGCGAGATGCACTACTACGGGCAGGGCGTTGCCCGCGACTACGCCGAGTCAGTCAGGTGGTATCTGAAGGCCGCCGAGCAGGGCAGCCCCGATGCCGAGAACAACCTGGGCTACATGTACGAGAACGGGCGCGGCGTTGATCAGGACTATGAGGAGGCGGCCAAATGGTACAGGAAGGCCGCTGAGCACGGGTTTGCGCGCGCTGAGACCAATCTTGGCTATATGTACGAGAACGGACAGGGAGTTCCCCAGGACTACGGGGAGGCAGTGAGGTGGTACCGCAAGGCGGCCGAGCAGGGCTTTGCCCCGAGCCAGACCCATCTTGCGAGCATGTACTATTTTGGGCTCGGAGTCGCCAAGGACCACGGCGAGGCTGTGAAATGGTACCGTAAGGCCGCCGAGCAGGGGAACATGTACGCCAAGAACATCCTCGGACACCTTGAGGTGCGCGGCGCCGGAGAGCACAGGGAAGAGGATGCGGAGGAGAGTGCAGGAGAGGGAGCAGCCTGATCCAATTTACAGAAAAGCCGGGAAATATCCCGGCCTGCCTGCATTTCCTCAGAAAATTCAGCTGTCTGAAGTCAGCATCCGTCGGTATATACCTTGATTACAGGCGATGAGAGGTATTTATTCTTAAGATTCTTAAGATCGTTATCTGAGGCATATCCCGACTTGTAAAAGACGCCGCAGTAGGTCTTGCGCTCGCTCGCTGACGGAGACTCCTTATAATTGGCCCTTGCTGCTGCAGGCGCGCTTTTCGGAACAAAAGTAACTCCAGGAATAGTCCCGTCTTTTCCATCGTAGTCAGCCCCGCCTAAGACAATCCAGTCTGACGTGTTTTTGTCGTCGGTTTTGTCGACATTGACCAGTTCCTCCCAGGTGAGCCCGCCGTAGTCGATAGCTCCGACAATGGACACCACCATGCCTGCTTTGCCTGTCCAGTTTGAGATGGGGTAGCCCTTTTTAGTGGCACTGATCCAGCCCTGCCTCCAGAACTCCTTTTGGGGAGTGCCATAGCCGTATTTATCAGAGTCAGCCTTGTAATTCCTGCCGACGCAGTCCTCGGTTGAGCATACATAGGAGTCTGCTGTGGCGTTCGGAAGCTTGCTCTTGGCGTAAACCATGTGTACAGCGGTCCTTATAGCGCCGCCCATGCCCTTTACGACCGAGGCATTGGCGTCCGAGGTGAGGTTCATGAACTTCGGGGCGGCGGTGACGGCGAGGATGCCAAGGATCACGATGACGACAATGAGCTCAATCAGGGTAAAGCCGCTCTCCCTCATCTGCTTTGCATCTGTCATTGCAGCATCCTCCGTGAATCTTATTCTTGCATGAAAACTTGAAATCCGAACAGACATTCTATCGAGTTTACCATTGTTTTTCGTGAAGCTGTCTGATCTTCGTTTCATTTTTTTTATATGCTGGCATCAGTTCTGTCAGGCTGGCGGCTCCCGCATGACGAGCGCAGAGTGAAGCTTGGCGTGCTGAACCGAAGGGCGACTTCCGGAAGTGCGCCATGATATGTTCTGATGGCCTGAGACGCCTTATCTGATCCGGATCACAGTATCGGGAGAAACGGAAAAAATTAAAAATATTTTTGAACTTTTATCAGCAGCGCCTGTCTAATAAGACAGCAGATTGGAGATACTTGTTCATTGCTTTTCAGCCGGAGCGTTTGCCCCGGCTTTATTTTTTTAAATTCCGGTTCTGCCATCATAGCCTGCGTCCTTTTGATCCCGGCCTTCAGTTCCGGCCCCGCCGCAGGACAGCTGTCCTGACTTCATCGTTTCCTGGCCCGGGGTTGATATTTTCCTGCTCTCCTGCGGGCATTTAATCAGCCGCTGATATAAGATCGCTTTTAAAACTGGAGGAGTTATGAGATCAGGACTAAGCAAGGGCGCTGCTCTTGTGTTTTTCGCCGCGGTTCTTTCCGCGCCCGCCTCTGCCGCAGACGATCAGGGAAAGAAAGATTCAGCTGCTGGCGACCTCAATGCCAGAATGAGCGCGTCGCTCGAGCGTGACATCAGTGACTGCGCCGGCGAGTGCTATCCTGATCCGCAGAGCAGCCAGGACGAGTGGATTGCATCGATTGGCCCCGGAAAGCGCGGCGCAGCAGAGTGGAAGAAGATCCTCAGCAGCAGGATCTTCGAGCTTGACCGCAATGTGTCGCTGCGCCCGGTGAGCCCTGACGGGAGCTGCCGCTGCGTGCTTGAGGCGGATATCGGCTCAAAGCAGGTCTGCGAGGTGAAGAGGCTCGACAGCAGGTCAGGCAGCTGGCGCGTCACTGGCGTGTTCCTCGCGCAGAGCGGCGCCAACTACGATGACTACCATACCGGCTGGGATTGGGCGTCTCCCTCGGTCTACTGGTTCGGCGATCATTACCTGGTCGGCGCCTCAGGCGGCAGCGTCAATGTCTACGACATAGCGACCGGGCATCTCCATGAGCTCTGCGGCTCTGACTTCAGGACGTTCTACCGGCTCGAGAGCGCCGGAGCCGATTTCGTGAAGGTTGTCCGGGCGTCATGGCGGAAGCCTGCGGCAGAGGGCACTGCTCCTGACTCGCTCTGGGAAATCACCATCTCCGCAAAGCCTGACAGCATTCTGAGCGCGGTGTGCGACGAGAAGGCAAAGGGCAACAGCGGGGTGAACCTCGGGAAAAAGAAGGACTCCAGAAAGGCAGTGCTTCCGGTTTCAGGCGCTTCTCTGCCGAAGAGCGATGCTCCCTCAGAGCAGAAGCCTTCATCAGATGAGAGAAAGCCTGCCGAGCCTGCGCAGGCAGAGCCTCAGGACAGAAAGACTGACGCTCCACAGGAGCAGAAGGCAGATGCCGTGAAGGAAGAGCCCGCCGCACAGGCTGCCTCTTCTGAGGGGAAGGCTTCAGCCGGTCCTTCACCGAAGGCTGAAGGCGGCAGTGACAATAAGGAACCGGCAAAGGACAGCAGTAACTGAGCGAGCGGATAAAGAGGAATTTTCCATGTCTGACAATATGTTGCGCATTCTCCTTATAGGAGCTCCCGGAACGGGGAAGTATTCAGTGATGGACGTGTTCGCGGGGAGGCTTCCTGCAGGATCAGAGAATAACTCCTCCTGCACCGTGGGCAGCGTCATGCTGGAGAAGCTCGACTTCCCGTTCAGCGATTTTGCTGAAAGCGCTGAGCTTAAGGAAAAGATTGACGGCATCCTTCCAGCCGGAGCGGAGAGCCCATCCTATGACGAGGTCATCGTGATGATCGACTCCAGCCGGGAGGATCTCGGGAAGGAGGCAGAGGCCGCAGCTGGCTGCCTTGCTGGGAGGCTCGGCGGCGCAGGGCTGGTGTTTGCCCTCTCGCAGGCTGATCTCGGCATGAACGGCAGGTACTGGGACACGCTGAAGTCACGCCCTGAGCCCAGGCTTGTGAGCCATCTGAAGGAAAAGGCCGGAGTCGTTGACGGCATTGCCGCAAAGGCCGGGCTCAGCTCCCACCATACCGTCTTCTTCAGCGCGGGCGGGCGCGAGGAGGCAAAGTCGCAGAGGCTTCCCTACAACATCGGGCTCCTGATGGACGCCATGCTCGAGGAGCTTCCTGAGGAGAAAAGGAAGACATTCCTTGACTCGGTGGGCGAGGTTCACCAGACCTGGAAGAAGATGTACCTCTCCGGCGAGAAGTGGGGCGGGATATTCTCCTCCGCCTTCGGGGAAAAGGCTGAGGGCGCAGGACGGAAGTTCGGGCTTGCCGCAGGAAGGGTGTCAGAGATTGCAGGAAGGATAATTCACGGCTGACCTGCCGGCGCCGCTGCCCGGACGGAAATATCATTTCCGTGAAATCCGGGCATAAAAAAAGCGCGGTAAAAAGCACCGCGCCGTATTGGATCAGTTGATGCCGTACTTCTTGAGCTTCTTGCGGAGCGTGCCGCGGTTGATGCCCAGGAGAACTGCTGCCCTGGTCTGGTTGCCGCGTGTTGCCTGCATTACAGCGTCAAGGAGGGGATGCTCCATAGTGCTGAGAACCTCCTCGTACAGGGAGCCGTCATTGCGGCCGCTGCTTACATAGTTCTGAACAGCATGCTCAATGCTGTCCCTGAGGGGAAGTCTTGAGACGGCCTGCGCCGCAGTCCTTACTGCTGCTACGGCTCCGTTCTCGTTCTCTGCTGCTTTATTTGACTCGTACATACCTTTTATCCTCATTTCTGGCCGGGTGTTGCGGCCGGTTGCCCAGCGCCGCATGGTGCCGGACGGACGGTTTACGAGCACATCAGTTTTATTCTTACTATTGTAATGATGAAGCGGATGACCGCTGATTTTCTGAAAAAATCAGACGTGCCTCCGAATACATTTTAACCAATCCGCAGTGAAATGCAATAAATTTTGATCTGTGCCGCACTTTGGAGTGGTGACGCTGCGAATCGCCAGTGCCGGTGCGGGGGAGGAGGCCGGAAAAGCCGCCATGGATCAGCTCGCGGTATGATCCCTTATGACTGCCCGGCGCATAAAAATATGCAGGCCTGCCCTGTTGGCGTCACCTCATGATGTATTATTGGCGATTATGCATGTTCTTAAGGCAAAGGGCCGTCCGTATGGCAGATCCTGCCCGGGCGCCCTGTCTCCTCTTTTCTGGTGGTAAGCATGAAAAGCCTAGATGATCTTCCTGAGGCCGGTTTCCTCTCCGCAGTGCTCGGCGGAAGCAATGATGGAGGGGAGAAGCGCCCCTCCGGCAGAAATTCCCCGGGACTCGCCGCATCCGCGGAAGAGCGCGGTGACGGGGGCTTCCCGTGCCCTCGTGGCAGCACTCAGCCCTCTGCCAGGGGTGATGCCCCGGCCGCAGGGCTTACCTGGGAGGAGTTCCTTAAGTCAGAGGGAGTGGAGCAGTGCGGAGCGGCAGCCCGTCCCAGGGGCAGGGGGCGCCCCAGGAAATACCCTGAGGTGAAAGAGCGGAATGCCGGAAAAGTGTCCGGCGCCGCGCAGAGGAGGAGCCCAGCCGCCCCGGGAGGAGCGGGGGCCGATGGGGCAGGGCCTTCAGGCGGGAAGACGGACGTGCGCGCCGCAGTTGACTATATCCTCTCCCTGGAGTCGCGCCGCGAGTATTCCTCAGAGGAGATAAGGCGGAAGGCGGAGAGCAGGTTCGGGAGCGATGCTGCGGAGCAGGCGCTTGCCTACTCAGTGTCAAAGGGCTACGTGAGCGACGGGCGGTTCGCGAAGGCCTTCGCCGGGTCCAGGATCGCGGCGCTCTATGGCCGGATCCGGATTGTGTCCGATTTAAGGAACAGGGGCATTGACTCAGGGCTCGCGGAGGATGTCCTCGCTGAGCTCGCGCCTGACTGGAGGGCAATGGCGCGCGAGGCGTTCCGGAAGAAGTTCCGCGGCGCTGATATGTCTGACCAGAAGGCGCGGATGAAGGCCTGCCGCTACCTCGCGTCCCGCGGCTTCTCCTCATCCGAGGCATACGCCGCCATTGGCGGTGATGACTTCATGGAGTGAGCGCAGCCTGCTCTGAGCCATGGCAGAACCTATGGCGCGCATCGTGCCAAGCCTCCATAAAGGTCAGGCGGGATGAGACTGAATCCCGCTATTTTGCTATAATTTCACGGGCTGTCAGCGCTGCCTCAGAGGCACTGCGGACAGGTTCCGGAGTCTCCCGCCTGATGCAGGGGACCGGGGCCGGCACTTTGCCGGCCGCAGAATTCCCGCCGGTGTTCCGGAGGGTAGAATTTCAATCTCAAAGCGGAGTTGGCCGGCACGCGGCCGGTCATTAAAAAAATAACGATGTTCATGACCACTTCTGAGATCCGCTCTGCGTACCTTAACTTCTTCAAGTCCAAGGGACACACAGTGGTTCAGTCCAGCTCTCTGGTGCCGGACAATGATCCCTCGCTGCTTTTCACCAACGCGGGAATGAATCAGTTCAAGGATGTTTATCTCGGCAAGGAAAAACGCGGCTATACGAGAGCCACCACCGCCCAGAAGTGCGTTCGCGCCGGCGGCAAGCACAATGACCTTGAGAACGTAGGCTATACCGCACGCCACCATACCTTCTTCGAGATGCTCGGCAACTTCAGCTTCGGCGACTATTTCAAGCATGACGCCATCCACTGGGCCTGGGAGCTCCTCACCGAGGTGTTCAAGCTTCCTCCCGAGAAGCTCACCGTCACTGTCTACAAGGACGATGACGAGGCGTACGGCATCTGGCACGACGAGGTGGGCATCCCCGCTGAGAGGATCATCAGGATCGGCGACAACAAGGGCGGCAAGTACGAGTCAGACAACTTCTGGACCATGGGCGACACCGGCCCGTGCGGCCCCTGCTCCGAGATCTTCTACGATCACGGCCCCTCAGTGCAGGGCGGCCCTCCGGGATCCCCTGACGAGGACGGCGACCGCTTCATGGAAATCTGGAACCTGGTGTTCACCCAGTTCAACCGCCAGAAAGACGGCACCATGACGAAGCTTCCGCACCCGAACATCGACACCGGAATGGGCCTCGAGCGTATGGCCGCTGTGCTGCAGGGCGTCCACTCGAACTATGACATCGACCTCTTCAGGGAGCTCATCAAGGATACGGCTGCTGTCGTCCACTATGACAAGGATCTGACCAACAAGTCTCTCCGCGTCATCGCCGACCACATCCGCTCCTGCTCCTTCCTCATCGCTGACGGCGTCGCCCCCTCGAACGAGGGCCGCGGCTACGTGCTCCGCCGCATCATCCGCCGCGCAGTGCGCCACGGAAGGAAGCTCGGCATGGAGGACACCTTCTTCTACAAGCTGGTTCCTTCACTGGTCCGCCTGATGGGCGACGCCTATCCCGAGCTCGTCTCCCAGGAGAAGATCATCGAGAAGGTGCTGAAGACCGAGGAGGAGCAGTTCTCGAGGACCCTCGACAGGGGCCTCTCGCTCCTTGAGTCATCGCTCAAGACCCTCGGCGACTCCAAGGTCCTCCCGGGCGACCTGGTATTCAAGCTCTATGACACCTACGGCTTCCCCGCAGACCTTACCGCGGACGTGGTCCGCGACCGTGGCTACACCATCGACACCGATGCGTTTGACCGCGAGATGGCCAAGCAGAAGGCCAGGGCCAAGGAGGCCTCCAACTTCGCGGTTGACTACAACAAGAAGGGGCTCATCGCGAAGAGCGCGAGCGAGTTCACCGGCTATGACACCCTTAAGAACGAGGCTAAGGTCATACAGGTGTTCAACAGCGCCGACCAGTCAGTTGAGAGCCTCGCCTCCGGCGAGGACGGCGTCATCATCCTTGACCGCACCCCGTTCTACGGCGAGAAGGGCGGCCAGGTCGGCGACACCGGCACTGTAACCGCGGGCGACCTTAAGTTTGAGGTCAGGAACTCCGTAATCCTGAGCGGCATCGCGACCGGCCTCGTCGGCCATCTCGAGGGCGGCAGCCTGAAGGTCGGCGACACGGTAACCGCTGAGGTTGACGCTACCCGCAGGGCCGACATAGAGGCGAACCATTCCGGCACCCACCTTCTCCAGTACGCGCTGCAGAAGGTCCTCGGAAAGGATGTCGCACAGAAGGGATCCTACGTGGACGGTGAGCGCCTGCGCTTTGACTTCTCTCATACCGAGGCTGTAAAGCCTGAGGAACTTGCGGAGGTAGAACGCCTTGTTAACGAAGCAATACGCGCCGATGTACAGGTTCAGACGAAGGAAATGCCTCTTGAGGAGGCTAAGAAGAGCGGAGCTATGGCGCTCTTTGGAGAAAAGTACGGCGACGTCGTCAGGGTCGTCTCCATGGGGGACTACTCCAGCGAGCTCTGCGGCGGAACCCACGAGAAGAGCACCGGGCGCATAGGCTACTTCAGGATCCTTTCAGAGTCAGGCATCTCCGCGGGCGTGCGCCGCATTGAGGCTGTTACCGGACGCGCCGCAGTCGAGTCTGTCATTGAGACCGACAGGACCGTCAAGGCTGCCTGCGCAGCCCTGAAGAGCGACGCGGCTGGCCTTGCCGAGCATGCCGAGCAGGCCGAGAAGCGCATCTCCGATCTCGAGCGCGAGATCCGCCGCCTCAAGGAGGAGCTGGCCGCTGACATGGCAGGCAAGCTCATGGACAGGATTGTCGAGATCAACGGCCGCAAGGTCATCGTCGCCAGGGTTGACGGCGTTGACGGGGCTGGCCTCCGCACCATGTGCGACGATCTGAGGAACCGCCTGCAGTCCGGCATTGTGGTACTCGGCAGCGCAGAGGACGGCAAGGTCAGCCTGATTGCGGCTGTAACGAAGGACCTCACCGGCACCGTCAAGGCAGGCGAGCTCGTCAACGTTCCTGCCGGCCTCGTCGGCGGCAAGGGCGGCGGCAAGCCCGAGCTCGCAAGGGCAGGCGGCAGCAGGCCTGAGAACCTTGACCACGCCCTCTCCCAGGTAGCGCCCTGGCTTGAGGAGCGCCTCTGAGCTGAGGCTTATGCCCTGATCTGAGAAAGGGGCAGTGAATGAAAGAAGGAAGGCTTCCGGGCTTTCCTTCTTTTTTTGTCTGAGGCTCCCGGGGCGGCGGAAACCGCGTGAATCAAGGCTGTTGGGTCCTGCAGTGAAAACTGTCCTCTTTTAAAGATTTTTCCTCTATAATGCTATGGTATAGGCTGTGAAATTTTTTCCCGGGGAGCGTGAGACATGCTGGTTATAACAAGGAGGATTGGCGAGAAGATCGTCATCGGCGGCGGCGTGACCGTCACATTCCTGGGATTCAAGGGCAACCAGGCGCGCATCGGCTTTGACGCGCCTCCCAATGTCTCCGTGCTCCGCGAGGAGGTGTTCAGCAAGATCAAGGACAGCGAGG
Source organism: uncultured Pseudomonadota bacterium (assembly GCA_900317945.1). Classification (GTDB taxonomy): domain Bacteria; phylum Pseudomonadota; class Gammaproteobacteria; order Enterobacterales; family Succinivibrionaceae; genus UBA2810. Next base: position 19,288 of record ONIT01000021.1, on the reverse strand, counting down.
AGTCAGGAGACTTCGATCTGATGCAGGGCGGCATGCCTTCCCATGACTTCGATGACGAGGACGGCGAGAACGACTGAGAGCGTCCGCCATTGCCGTGCCAGTTCAGAATCCCGGATCCCCGAAAAGGATCCGGGATTTTCTTTTTAAGGCTCAAAGGCATTCACGGATCAGATGACTCTGGGAAGTGCAGGCAGATCAGCTCAGCATAAGCGCAATGACTGATAAGGGAAAAATCAGGGGAAAAGCAGAGGGGAAAATCAGGTGGTGCATCCGGGAGGATTCGAACCTCTGACCAATCGGTTCGTAGCCGAGTACTCTATCCAGCTGAGCTACGGATGCATAAATGAAACGCGCCCGCGAATCCTGTTGAACCGCGGGCGCCTGAAACTGCGGAAAACAAGCTTTTCAGATGGTGCATCCGGGAGGATTCGAACCTCTGACCAATCGGTTCGTAGCCGAGTACTCTATCCAGCTGAGCTACGGATGCATCAATGAAAATGGCGGTGAGAGAGGGATTTGAACCCTCGATACGACTTTTAGGTCGTATACTCCCTTAGCAGGGGAGCGCCTTCGGCCTCTCGGCCATCTCACCACTTGTTCTCAACGGGGCAAATCTTACACGCTGCCGCGGGTTTCGTCAAGCCTTTTTTGCTCATCTTTGGCAAATCCTGCTTCTTAAGCGCATAGAATGACGGAATGTTTCATATAACGCCACAACATTGCATGCTCTGCGGTCTCCTCTGATGCTAACATCACAAAGGCGGCATGAGTTCCGGCGGGAGTCCGGGAGCGCCGCCCCTTATGGTAAAATTCAGGGCCTGAGGAGGGAGGTTGCACGTGGCTATGCCGGAAATGGATATTGCGAGGGGGCTCAGGGAAATCCCTCACTCGTACGAGGCTGAGCAGGCCGTACTGGGCTCGCTGCTCCTCGACAACGAGCTCTGGAGCGATCTCGCTGAAATCCTCCGCGAGGAGGACTTCTACACCGGGCAGCACCGCCTCATCTTCCGCTCAATCGAGGCTCTGCTCTCGAAGGCTGACGGCCGGGCGGACATCCTTACCCTCTCGCAGTACCTGAGCGACGCAGGGCTCCTCACTGACGCAGGCGGGCGCCCCTACCTTGCGGAGCTCCTCTCCAAGGCCCGCGGCTCATCGAGGGCAATCGCCTACGCCGGCGTCATCCGCGACAAGTCGGTCGCGAGGCAGCTCATCGATGTGGGCGCCGAGATGTCGAAGCTTGCCTACGCCCAAGGCACAAAAGACATCAAGACCATCGTCGGCTCCGCGGAGGAGCTCTTCCTCAATGTCGTGGAGCGCGCCGATACCGGAAGCCGCGGTCCGGTCCTTGCAAAGGATGTCGTAAACGAGGTCCTGACCACCATGCAGCAGAGGGCGGAGGACTTTGCGAACCACCGCCTGAGCGACGTTACCGGCATCTCCACCGGCTTTGTCGATCTTGACCGCATGACCAAGGGCTTCCACGGGGGCGAGCTCATCATCATCGCGGCGAGGCCGGCGATGGGAAAGTCCGCCTTCGGCATGAACATCGTGCAGAACATCGTCCTCAACGAGGAGTACCGGAAGGAGGGCACCGCGGCCCTGGTGTTCTCCCTCGAGATGCCGGCCCGCCAGATCGTAACGAGGCTTATCAGCTCCGTGTCGTATGTCAGCCAGGACAAGCTCGAGCGCGGCGCCTTCGAGAAGGATGACTACATGAAGGTCATCCATGCCGCGAAGATCATCAACTCCGTTAACCTCTTCATCGACGACGGAAACGACCTGACCCCGTCGGAGCTCCGCGCAAGGGCGAGGAAGCTTGCCCGCGAGCACAAACTGGGCATAATCCTCATCGACTACCTGCAGCTCATGAGAGGCTCAGGGAAGTACCGCGACAACCGGGCGCTTGAGATCGGAGAGATCTCGCGCTCCATGAAGATCCTTGCCAAGGAAATGAACATTCCGGTCGTGGCCCTCGCGCAGCTGAACCGCGGCGTTGAGGGAAGAACGGACAAGCGCCCTATGAACGCTGACCTCCGCGAGTCGGGCGCTATCGAGCAGGACGCGGACGTCATCATGTTCATCTACCGCGAGGAGGTCTACAAGAAGGATGATCCCAACCTCAAGGGCAAGACCGAGATCATTATCGGCAAGCAGCGAAACGGCCCTATCGGCACGGTGAACCTGATATTCAACCCGGAGTGCGCGCGCTTCTCCTCGGTCGACAACAGGGACTACGGGCCTGGCCCGGAGACAGCTCCCTCAAGGAAGCAGCAGTGATTTTTTTCCCGCCGGCGCCTCCGCCAGTCCGGCGGGAGAGGCTCAGGAGCCAAATGGCTCTCAGGCGGGAAAAAGGCCATGGGAGACTTGTTCCATGGCGCTCTGAACAGGAAGGAAACAAGATGCAGAAAGTCATCGCCTCGATAGACAGGGAAGCCCTCAGGTACAACTTCAGGGTGATAAAGAGCCATGTGCCCGAATCGAAGATTATCGCCGTAGTGAAGGCCAATGCCTACGGGCACGGCCTCCTTGAGGTGGCAAAAACCCTGTCTGACGCGGACGCCTACGCGGTCGCGAGGATTGAGGAGGCGCTGGAGCTCAGGAGCGGCGGCATCGTGAAGCCCATCATCCTCCTTGAGGGGCTCTTCAACCCTGAGGACGTGCAGGTCGTCTCGGCAAGCAATCTTGAGACTGCCGTCGGATCCTGGGAGCAGCTCGAGTGGATTGAGAAGGCCCATCTCCAGAGCCCCGTCAAGGTCTGGATGGCCCTCAACACCGGCATGCACCGCCTGGGGCTCAATGAGGATGAGGCTGAGGAGTTCTACAGCCGCCTCATGAAGTCAGAGAACGTGGTGAAGCCCATCGGCCTCATCTCCCACCTGAGCTGCGCCGACGACCTCTCGAGCGACTACACGAAGAAGCAGATTGAGGTGTTCAGAAGGTTTGCCTCCGCCCACGAGTGCCATACCGCGCTCGCGAACTCCGCCGGCATCCTGAGCTGGCCGGAGTCGCATACCGACTATGTGCGTCCCGGCATCATCCTCTACGGCGTCTCGCCCTATGACGGGAAGACCGGCGAGGATCTGGGGCTTAAGCCGGTCATGACCCTGAAGAGCAACCTGATTGCCGTAAGGAAGGTCAGGAAGGGCGACAAGGTCGGCTACGGCGCCACCTGGACCGCTTCGCGCGACACCATGCTGGGCATCGTCGCCATGGGCTACGGCGACGGCTATCCGAGACAGGCGCCGAACGGCACGCCGGTGCTCATCAACGGGCGCATCGCGGGAACCGCGGGGCATGTCTGCATGGACATGATGGCGATAGATCTGGGTCCTGACTCCACTGACAGGGTCGGCGACGAGGTCATCCTCTGGGGCAGGGGGCTTCCTGTCGAGAAAATCTCTGAGCTTGTGGGCACCATCCCCTATGAGCTCGTCCTGAGGCTCACCGACAGGGTAGTGAAGGAGTACGTCTGATCCATGTGCCGCGGGTCATGCGATCCGCGGCATCATCTCTCTCCTGATCCCTGATTTCAGGCATAAAAAAACCGGAGGCCCTGCCTCCGGTTCCTTTTTACCCTAAACCGAGCCGCAATCTTACTGGCGGTTCATCTCCGACTGATGCTGATCATCATAGTTCGCGGCATTCTTAATCTGATCCTCATCCTCGGTGCTCGGATCCTTGCGGTCAGCTCCGGGGCCGTTTCCGGTGTAGGAGTCACCGACCATCGCAACCTCCTCATGGAAGTCTCCGGCCTCCGGATGGCGGCGGCACTTCTGTCCCTGCACGCACTTGAGGTAGAACCAGGGCTTCGGCTGCCATTTTGCCTTCGGGAACTGGATGATGAAGAAATTGTCCTCGGCCCTGTAGACGCTGCCGCTCCACTTGGTGTCGCTGCAGAAAAACAGGCCGCCGATGATGACGATGATTAACAGTATGGCTTTCACTGCTTTCTCCCCCGCTCGTAAAGATTCTGTGCAGTAATGACCCGCTGCCACGGCGGGCTCTGTATCTATTTCCCGGCCATTTTAGCATAATGAATGCACAAGTCTGTCATCAAAGCACTGTTTTTTTGCTGTTTTGCACGCTTTCGGGCCTTTTGGCGCGCAATCTGCCTCTGAAGGAGCGCCGCCTTTCTGCTAAAATCCGGGTCTCTTGTTTCCGGAGGTTCCACCGTGCCTGATTTTCCCAGCTTCCGCTTCTCCACCGCTCCAATGCTCGACTGGACTGACCGCCACTGCCGCCGCTTCTGGCGGATCATGACGAAGAGGTCGCTCCTTTACACCGAGATGGTGACAAGCGGCGCGATCATCTACGGGAAGAACGACTACCTCGCCTTTGATGAGGCGGAGCATCCGGTCGCCGTGCAGCTCGCGGGCTGCGATCCTAAGGACCTCGCGGTCTGCGCGAAAAGGGCTGAGGAGAAGGGCTACGACGAGATCAACCTCAACTGCGGCTGCCCCTCTGACCGGGTGCAGAACGGTGGCTTCGGCGCGGCCCTGATGCTACGGCCCGATCTCGTTGCCGACATCGTGAAGGCAATGACCGACGCGGTCTCAGTCCCGGTTACCGTCAAGTGCCGCATCGGCATCGACAATGAGGACTCTCCGGACTTCCTCCGGAACTTCGTGAGGAAGGTGAGCGCCGCGGGCTGCCGCCGCTTCATCATCCACGCGAGGAAGGCCTGGCTTGAGGGCCTGAGCCCCAGCGAGAACCGCTCGGTGCCTCCGCTCATCTATGAGCGCGTCCACATGATAAAGCGGGAGTTTCCGGATCTCATGGTCGTGATAAACGGCGGGCTCTCAGATCTCGGCACCTGCCTTGAAGAGCTCAGGGAGCTTGACGGCGTGATGGTCGGCAGGGCAGCGTGGGAGAACCCGGCGATGCTCCTTGAGGTCGATGAGAGGATATTCGGGGCGGAGAGGAACACCATGAGCCGCGCCGACGTGGTGAGGGAGTATCTCGGCTACATTGAGAAGGAGCTCTCGCTTGGCGTGAAGCTCACGGCCCTCGTGAAGCCCATGCTCGGCATCTTCCACTCCTGCCCGGGAGGGAAGCTCTTCCGCAAGGCGGTAAGCGAGGAGGCCTGGAAGAAGGGCGCCGGCGCTGAGGTCGTGGAGAAGGCTCTTATGGAGCAGAAAAAAGCGGAGGAGGCGTTCCTTGAGTACCGGAGCCGCCTCCCCCAGGGTGACTGACTGTCAGTCAGAGAGGATTACTTGCAGGCAGGAAGGTCCTTGGTGAGGTTCCTGATGAGCTTTGCGGCGGCCTTCTGCTTCCACTCGTCAAGGGCGAGGGGGCCGGTGGTGAAGGCCTGGACAGCTCCTGACCAGAGGACCGGGCCTGCTCCGGCGGCGCTGCGGATTACCATCTGGATGGTTCCCTTCTGCTTCTCGTTGACGCCCGGGGTAAGGCCGATTTCCTTGAAGAGGCCGTCGTCAACATTGTCCCCGGCGCCTGCGGTGCCGGTGGTTACGATGATGTCAGCCTGCTCCTTCTCGCTGACCTCGACGAAGCCGAGCTCGGTGAGCCTTGCCTTGACAGCGTTCATGATGTAGACGTTCCATTTGCCGCTGTTCTTCGCAGCCTTGCCTTCCTCCTGGTAGAACTTGAGGTTCGTGGCGCCCCACGAGTCAAGGGTGGTGGAGGTTGAGGTCATCTGCATGGCAGGCATGTTCTCATCGCTTACCTGCTGCGCGTCCCCGGCCGCGCCTGAGGATGCCCCGGTGGGGTCAGACGCGCATCCTGTGACAATGGCGCAGGCAAAGGCGAGCGCGATGAGCATATTTCTGGTTTTCATTTTCTATCCCTGTTAACCAAAAGCCTTAAGGGGTGTTCCCCCTGAGGGCGGAGCGGATCCCGCTCCGCCTCTGGCTATTTCTTTATTCTTACGTACTTGAGGCGCTTGGGCTTTACCGCGTCCTCTCCGTACTTCTCTCTCTTCCAGTTCTCGTACTCGGTGAAGTTGCCCTCGAAGAAGGTAATCGAGCCGTTGTCCTGGTAGTCAAGAATGTGTGTGGCGATTCGGTCGAGGAACCAGCGGTCATGGGAAATCACCATGACGCTGCCCGGGAACACCAGGAGCGCGTTCTCGAGCGCTCTCATGGTCTCGACGTCCAGATCGTTCGTCGGCTCGTCGAGGAGCAGCAGGTTGCCGCCGACCTCGAGAACCTTCGCGAGCTGCAGCCTGCCGCGCTCTCCTCCCGAGAGCTGCCCGACGCGCTTCTGCTGGTCGGTGCCCTTGAAGTTGAATCGCCCGAGGTAGGCGCGGCTCGGGATCTCGTAGTTCCCGATCCTGATGACATCCTGCCCGCCGGAGACCTCCTGGAACACGGTGTTGTCGTTGTTGAGGCTGTCCCTGAACTGGCTGACGTCCGCGATCACTACCGTGCTGCCGATGGTGATGGATCCTGAGTCAGGCTTCTCCTTGCCGGTAATCATCCTGAAGAGCGTCGACTTGCCCGCGCCGTTGGGGCCGATGATGCCCACGATGGCTCCCTTCGGTACGGTGAAGCTCAGGTTGTCGATAATCACGCGGTCGCCGTAGGTCTTGGTGAGGTTCTTCACCTCAAGGACCTGATCGCCGAGGCGGGGCCCAGGCGGAATGAAGAGCTCGTTGGTCTCGTTCCTCTTCTGGAACTCCACGCTCTGCAGCTCCTCGAAGCGCTCGATGCGGGCCTTGGACTTTGCGTGGCGCCCCTTGGGGTTCTGCCTGATCCACTCCAGCTCCTTGTCCATCGACTTCTTGATGGCGGTCTGCTGGGCATTCTCTATGGCAAGGCGCTGCTCCTTCTGCTCAAGCCAGCTTGAGTAGTTTCCCTTCCAGGGTATGCCCTCGCCGCGGTCGAGCTCCAGGATCCAGCCGGCGGCGTTGTCGAGGAAGTAGCGGTCATGGGTTACCGCGACAACTGTTCCCTCGTACTCGTGGAGGTAGCGCTCGAGCCAGGCGATTGACTCGGCGTCAAGGTGGTTGGTAGGCTCGTCGAGGAGCAGCATGTCAGGCTTCTCGAGGAGCAGGCGGCAGATGGCGACGCGCCTTCTTTCGCCTCCGGAGAGCGACTTGATCTGCTGATCCCAGGGAGGAAGGCGGAGCGCCTCGGCTGCTATCTCGAGCTGCGTGCTGACATCGCTGCCGCCTGCTGCCTGGATGATGGCCTCAAGCCTTGCCTGCTCCTTGGCGAGCGCGTCGAAGTCGGCATCCGGCTCGGCGTACTTGTCGTAGATCCTGTTGAGGGCATCCTCCGCCTCGTGGAGCTTGCTGAAGGACTCGTCAACAGTCTCGCGGACGGTCTTCTCGGGATCGAACTGCGGCTCCTGCGGGAGATAGCCGATCTTGATCCCTTTCATGGGCTCGGCCTCTCCCTCGATGTCCTTGTCGATGCCGGCCATAATCTTGAGGAGGGTGGACTTTCCCGCGCCGTTGAGTCCCAGGACGCCGATCTTGGCTCCGGGGTAGAACGACAGACTGATGTTGCGCAGGATGTGCCGGTTCGGGGGAATGATCTTCCCGACCCGGTTCATGGTGAAAATAAACTGTGCAGCCATTTTTATCTCAGTTGGTAAACTCTGTGTGATTGTACTTGATAGAGTGTTTTTTTGCTACACGGCAGGAAAAAAGACAGCAGGGCGCCTGCGGACTTGCCGCACGCGCCACAGCTGCCGCTTAAAGAGCAGGCTTTTGGCTCAGATTATCTTCTCGGCATGCAGCCAGTCGCTGATTGCGGGCTCGGAGTCCTTGACGTCGGCCCCGAGGATGGAAAGTCCGCTCCTGATTTCGGCGCCGGGGCAGAGCCTTTTCAGATCGTCAATGCTGCTCCCGAGTCCTGAGCCCTCGTTGGTGCAGAAGGGGAGGATTTTCTTGCCGCTGAGGTCTGTGTTCCTGATGAAGGTCCAGACCGGCATCGGCATGGTGCCCCACCAGCAGGGGTACCCCAGGATCAGAGTCTCGTAGTCATCGTTGTCCGGGTACGAGCGGATCTGCGGAGCAGCCCTGTCCATCAGCTCCTTCTGCGCCGCCTCGGTGCACTCCTTGTACTTCTCCGGATACTCGTTCATCGGGACGATTCTGAAGACAGGCGCTCCCGTGAGGCGCGCGACGTAGCCTGCGGCGATTTCAGTGTTGCCGTGCTCGAGATTGACGATCCTGCCGCGCATGTAGTTCTCGCCGGCCCTTGAGAAATAAGCAATCAGAATTTTGTTTTTCATACTGAATCCCCCTGAGACCCCTCAAAGTCTCCAAGTGATCTCCTGGCCCGGCTTTCTTATGCCGCATCTCCCCTGCCGGGCTTAGGGGGATGCTTTCCCAGGCTTTCCGGAGCGGCGGGGCGGGCCCGCTTTCCGGATACATCCTTAAATTCTATTACAGAGGAGCTGCTCAGTCTTTGACCAATGCCGGAAAACCTGCCGGATGTCTCCCATTAATTCCGGATTTTTTGACAGAGCCTGCAAACTGCGGGGGAGGAGGGTGGTATGGGATGGCCCAGGGGCAGGGCGGCGCGGGAGGAGTCCCCTCTTTCCGGCAACAAAAAAGCCCGCGCAGTGCGCGGGCTCTGACCAGATTCTGCTGATGCTCTCAGCTTAGCTGAACATCCTGATTGCGCAGGCTACGAGGGCGATCAGGGAAATGATGAACGCCAGTCCGTAGCAGATGAGCTGGTGCGCGAAGTTCACATGGATAGTGAGATCGTGCATGCCGTGGTAGACACGGTGCAGCGCATGCCATACGCAGCCGGAGATGGTCAGGAAGCAGATGAAGGCGCCGAATCCGCTGTAGACAAACCAGGCGAATGCGGTGTCGATGGTCCTGAACTCGGAGGTGAGCTGCTCTGCTCCGCTGACGCTGGTGATGAAGAATGACAGCACCATCAGGATGGGCAGGAAGATAGCAACGAGCATTCCGCCTGCGCCGAAGATGGACCAGAAAATAGGTTCGTTGGAACGTTTCATGTTTCTGTATTCTCCCTTAGATGGTCAGTAAGCCGAGTGACGCAACGGCGACAACCACCAGCGAGGTGATGAGAAGCGCGCCGTAAAGCGAGATCTTGACGAAAGAGCCGGGCAGCGGCTCGCCCTTGACCATCAGCCTCTGGGCCTTCGGCATCAGGTTGAACCAGGTGTAGGTGTGGTAGAGCACTGCGAAGAGTCCGACCACGTTGACAATCTTGACCGGCCAGGCAGCCATGAAGTTGATCCAGCTGACGAGGCAGGACTTGTCGTTGCCGGTTGCGGCGCAGATCATTCCTGCGAGGAGCTCAAGGGCGAAGAGCATGGCAAAGAGCACGCTGCTCTCGCGGAGCATGTACAGGGTGTAGAACTTCTTGCGGGTCCACCAGTTGGCCTCAACAGGGCGGTTGAAGGGCTTGCGCTTGGAAGGAGCCTCTTTCTTGGTAACTTCAAACATGGTTAATCTGCCCCCGGAGTGATTTTGGAGATGATGTAGTCAGTCGTGCTGTGGATCTTGCTCAGCTGGATGGCTGACGCAGGATCTACGCCCTTCGGGCAGACCTGTGAGCAGTAGCCGACGAAGGTGCAGCTCCATACTCCGCTCTCCTGGTTGAGGAGCTCGAGGCGCTGCTTCATGCCGGCATCGCGGCTGTCGAGGTTGTAGCGGTATGCAAGGGCGATGACCGCAGGTCCGAGGAACTCCTTGTTGAGCTTGTACTGAGGGCAGGCCGCGTAGCACAGTCCGCAGTTGATGCAGCCGGAGAACTGATGGTACTTCTCGAGCTGGGTCGGAGTCTGCATGTACTCCTCGTCATCCTTCTTCTCTTCCTTCGGGATGATGTAGGGCTTGATGCGCTGAAGCTTCTCAATGAAGTCGGAGAGATCAACGACCAGGTCGCGCTCAATGGGGAAGTTGGCGAGCGGCTCGATGCGCATGGTCTCGCCGGCGTAGTCGCGGAGGAAGGTCTTGCATGCGAGCCTCGGGGTGCCGTTGACCATCATTCCGCAGGATCCGCAGATCGCCATGCGGCAGGACCAGCGGAAGCTGAGGGAGCCGTCAAGGTTGTCCTTGATGTAGCAGAGAGCCTCAAGGAGGGAAGTCTCGTGAGTGAACGGAACTTCAAATTTCTGAACCCAGGGCTTCTCGTCCTGCTCGGGACGGTAGCGGAGGATTTCCATGTTCATTTTGTCAGCCATTTTTTACTTTCCTTCCTTGGCAGCCTCTGCCTCTGCGGCGGCCTTTGCGGCAGCCTCAGCCTTCTCGCCCTCTGCGCCGTATACGCGCTTGGCGGGCTTCAGCTTGGTGATCTTGACGGAACCATAGGTAATGGTAGGAGCCTCATCGCCGTTGTAGGCTGCAAGGCTGTGCGCCAGGAACTTCTTGTCGTTTCTCTCAGGGTAGTCGAGGCGCTGGTGTGAGCCGCGGGACTCGGTACGGTTGAGGGCGGAGTATGCCATTGCGTAGGCGTTGTCGAGGAGGAACCCGAGCTCAATCGCATTCAGCCACTCGGTGTTGAATACGTTGGAGTCATCGCTGACCTTGACCTTCTTGTAGCGTGCCTTGAGCTCGGCGAGCTTGGCGATGGTTGCCCTGATGGAGGCGTCATCGCGGTAGATGCCGACGCCGTCATCCATGGTCTGGCCCATCTCGGCCCTGATTTTGCCCATGTTCTCGTCATGGCCCTTGGCGCCGATGATGGAGCGGGACGCAGTGTAGAGATCCTCAGCCTCCTTCTCGAGCTTGTTCTGATCCGCGAAGTCAACCTCGCGGGAGAACTTGGCGGCCTCGTCTCCGGCGACATGGCCGAATACGACGGTCTCGACGAGGGAGTTGGATCCGAGGCGGTTCGCGCCGTGGATTCCGACAGAGGCGCACTCACCTGCCGCGTAGAGTCCCTTGATGGTGCAGGCGGTCTTGCCGTCGGTCTCGATTCCGCCCATGGTGTAGTGGACGGTCGGGCATACAGGAATAGGTGCGTCTACAGGGTCAAGTCCTACATAGGCCTTGGCGAGCTCGCAGATGAACGGCAGACGCTCATGGAGGTACTTCTCGCCGAGGTGGCGGAGGTCGAGGTTGACGACATCGCCGAGCGGGGTCTTGATGGTGCGGCCCTTCTTCTTCTCCTGCCAGAAGGCCTGGGAGACGCGGTCGCGGGGGCCCAGCTCCATGTACTTGCTCTTCGGATGTCCGAGCGGGGTCTCAGGGCCCAGGCCGTAGTCCTGCAGGTAGCGGTAGCCGTCCTTGTTGGTGAGCACTCCGCCCTCGCCGCGGCACGCCTCGGTCATGAGGACGCCGCATCCCGGAAGGCCGGTCGGGTGGTACTGCACGAACTCCATGTCACGGAGCTTTGCGCCGTGGCGGTAGGCCAGCGCCATTCCGTCGCCGGTTACGATTCCGCCGTTGGTGTTGAACTTGTAGCAGCGGCTGGATCCGCCGGTTGCGATGACGACGGACTTCGCGATGACGAGGCGGGGGATACCGTTCTGGATATCGAAGGTCAGAACGCCCTGTACCTGGTTGTCATGAACGATGAGATCAAGAGCGAAGTGCTCGTCGAGGCGGTGGATGTGGCTGTACTTGATGGAGGTCTGGAAAAGGGTGTGGAGCATGTGGAAGCCGGTGCGGTCAGCGGCGAACCAGGTGCGGGGAACCTTCATTCCGCCGAACGGGCGGACGTTGATCCTGCCGTCCGGCTGCCTGCTCCAGGGACATCCCCAGTGCTCGAGCTGGTAGAGCTCACGCGGAGCGCGGTCAACGAAGAAGTCAACGACGTCCTGCTCGCAGAGCCAGTCGCCGCCGGCGACGGTGTCAACAAAGTGCTTGTAGAGGCTGTCATCGTCACGGTATACGCCTGCGGCGCCGCCTTCTGCTGCAACAGTGTGGCTGCGCATGGGGTATACCTTGGAAATCAGAGCCACGTCAAGATCGGGGGCAGATTCTGCCACGGCAATTGCCGCACGCAGTCCGGCTCCGCCGGCACCGACAATGGCGACGTCCGCTTTTACTATATCCAATTTAATCCTCCTGGTACAGGGGCCTGGGCCTCTGCTGGGTTAACTTTCAAAGGGAATGTAACGCACTACCGTGCTGAGATGCTAAAACTTGTGGCATTCTATCATATTGACGCGTTTTCCCAACGAAAAATAATCGGGCAGCGTCTCAGATTTGTATACCGGACCGGAAAAAATGATGAAAGCTGTTTTTCTGTCCGGTATTTTTGTCTGAAAATGTGTAAGGTTTACCTAACGAAGAACAGCGGCCTTCTGACCGGCCTTCACTGCGGTTCCGGGAGCGATCGCGCACTCCTCCGCCATGCCATTCTCGAAGAGGCAGATTACGGTGGAGCCGAGCTTGAAGCGGCCCATCTCGGCGCCCCTTGAAAGCGTTATGCTCCTCGGCCCCTCGTAGGTCTCCTCAAAGGGAGTGCTGCCGTGGCCGCCGTTCACCTCGCCCTTCCAGACGGTCTCGATGGAGCCCACGATCATTGCTCCGACCAGGATGACGCACATCTTCCCCCTGGGGGTGTCGAAGAAGGCGCAGGCCCTCTCGTTCCTCGAGAAGAGCCCGCCGATGTGGGCCGCGGTGTTGAGGTTGACGCTGAAGAGCTTCCCCGGGATGTAGGAGAGCGCGGTGAGCCTGCCGTCAAGCGGCATGTGCACGCGGTGGTAGTTCGCGGGGGAGAGGTAAATGGTGAAGTAGGTGCCTCCCTCGAAGGGGCGGCAGATCTCCTGATTGCCGCCAAGGAGCGAGGCGAGCGTGAAGTCCTGGCCCTTCGCCTGGATGAGCGTGCCGGACGATATGGTGCCGGAGGCGCTCTTCGTGCCGTCGGAGGGGGAGAGGATTGCCCTGGGATCCGGATCCAGGGGGCGCGCGCCTGCCTTAAGGGGCCTGGTGAAGAACTCGTTGAAGGTCGCGTACTCTGTGGGATCCTGCTTCTCGCACTCGGACATGTCCACCTTGTAGTGCGAGATGAAGTTCCTTATGGCAAAGGCGGTGACGGCGCCCATCCTCCTCCCCGCAAGGAAGCCCGCAGCCTTGGTGAGGAGCTTCTGCGGCGCCGCGTACTGTATGTCTGCCTTGAGCGCGCTGATTAATTCTGATGACATGACAATCTCCTGTTCAGTCCCGCAATTTTAGCGTGACTCGGTGAAAAGGGAAAATTCCAGGCGGGCGCGATAAGCGCCGGGAACCACGGATCAGAGACTGCTGATGACCTTCCGCACCTGCTCCTCAGCCGTGGCCCAGCTCGTCGCGAGGCGGATGACGGTGCGCCCGTCTCCCGCGTCCTCCCAGAAGCTGTATTCCGCTATCTCTCCGAGCCGTGCCTTCTGCTCCGGAGTCACCGTGAGGAAGATCTGATTGGTGGGAGATCTGAAGGTGAGCTCCCAGCCGTGCTCAGTGAACGCCTTCCGGAGCGCGTCAGCAGCCTTTACCGCGCTTTCTCCGATGCGGAAATAGAGATCGTCCGTGAAAAGGGTGTCGAACTGAATCCCGGTGATCCTTCCCTTGACGAGAAGCGCGCCGTGCTGCTTGATGACGGTGAAGAAGTGCGGGATGAGCTTTGGATCCGGGATCACGACGGCCTCCCCGAGGAGCGCACCGCATTTTGTCCCTCCTATATAGAACACGTCGCAGAGGCGGGCGAGGTCCCTGAGCGTCACGTCGTTTTCCGGGGAAGCAAGTGCGTAGGCAAGGCGCGCGCCGTCGCAGTACAGCCTGAGTCCGAAGTCGCTGCAGGCGCCCCGTATAGCGGTGAGCTCGGAAAGGGAGTAGAGCGTCCCGTACTCGGTGGGCTGTGAGAGATATACCAGGCCGGGGCTCACCATATGATCGCGGTTGCCGTCATTCCGGAACGACTCACAGAGGCGCCTGATCTCCTCTGCGTCGATTTTCCCGTTATGGTGCGGTAGCGGGAGGACCTTGTGCCCGCCGTGCTCGATGGCTCCCGCCTCGTGCACGCTGATGTGGCCGCTCGAGGGGGCGATGGCGCCCTCATAGGAGCGGAGGAGCGAGTCAATGACGACGGCGTTAGCCTGGGTGCCTCCCACAAGGAAATGCACGGCCGCCTCCGGAGCGCCGCAGGCCTCCCTGATTTTCCGCCTGGCGCTCTCCGAGAACTCATCCGCGCCGTATCCGGGCGTTGAGAGAAGGTTCGTCTCAAGGAGCCTCCTCATGATCTCGGGATGCGCTCCCTCCTGATAGTCTGACGCGAGCATGATCCTGTCCACTGACTCCCCTCCTCTGCGCGTGCCGCGCTTTCCAGTTCTGCCGGTGCGATTGTAATACGGCATCAGCCGCTCTATAAGTCCGGCCTCAAAAATATGCGGCAGAGGGCAACCTCAGAAGGCTCCCTCTCTGCTATACTGGCTCTCCTGCCGGGATACAGCCCGGCCTTGAGACACCTGAGCCGTATACAGAGAGGAGAGAGAACCATGACTTCAGATGCTTCCCCTGACATAAGCGACACCAACCTCGTGTGGATGGATCTCGAGATGACCGGGCTTGACGTCGAGCGCGACCGCATCCTGGAGATCGCCGTCATCGTAACGGATCAGAAGCTCAGGATTCTTGCCGAGGGGCCTGTCATCGCCGTGCACCAGAGCGAGGAGGTGCTTGCCGGCATGGATGACTGGAACCGGGAGCACCATACCTCATCCGGGCTTGTCGAGAGGGTGAGGAGCAGCACGGTTGGCGAGAAGGAGGCTGAGCGCATCGTCCTTGAGACCATCAAGCGCTTCATCCCAGAGAAGAAGACCCCGCTCTGCGGCAGCTCCATCTGGCAGGACAGGCGCTTCCTCTGCCGCTACATGCCTGATCTTGAGTCCTGGTTCTTCCACCGGAACATCGACGTGAGCTCAATAAAGGAGCTCGCCAGGATCTGGCGTCCGGAGCTCCTTCAAAAGGTCGTGAAGCGCGGGCGCCATGAGGCCCTTGCCGACATACAGGACACCATAGGCGAGCTCCGCCTCTACGCTGGCGAGTTCTTCCGCCTGCCGAAGAAGCTCATCGGCAGCTGATTGTCTCCCGCTGCCCCCGGAAGGCGCGGCTCTCCCCACGCGGGGAAGCCTGCGCCTTCTTTTTTTTCTGCCCTGAATCTGCCTCTGCCTCCCGCCTGAAACGCCGGCATCAGTCCCTTTCTGTGCGGCAGCAGGTCAGGACGTAATGCCTTAAAATGTGATCTGCTTTACATTTTTGCCTTCGGTGCCTATAATTGCTTCGCATCCTAATAATTAGAATGCTAACTAATTTTGCGCAGAATGACTACTGACTCATTTCACTTTCTGCTCATGATCTCCCAGGCGAGCGTGCAGAAGGCCATCATGAGAAGGCTCCGCGACACCGGGCTTTCGCCGGGGCAGCCCAAGGTCCTCGAATACCTTGAGGAGAACGACGGGGCGAGGCCCGGTGAGATCGCGAAGGCCTGCCATATCGAGCCTCCGTCGCTGACCTCAGTCCTGAGCCGCATGGAGCACTCGGGCCTCATCACGAGATCCGGCCCCACTGACGACAGGAGATCTGTCCGGATCTTCGCAACTGATCTGGGGAAGTCGCTCACAGTCAGGATCAGCGATGAGTTTGCCGCGATAGAGCAAGAGGCGTTCCGGGGGTTCACTGAGGACGAGCGGCAGCAGTTCATGGAATGCCTCTCGAGGATTTACGGGAACCTGAGCCGGGGCTGAGCGCCCGGGAGGGCATATCCCCCTGCCGTGCCAGGTGAGGCCGGCGGGGATTATCATTTTTATGCAGGCTGATGGAGGCAGTGCAATGACACGGATGGAGCTGGTCAGGCGTTATGGGCTTTTCACCGGAGGGCTCTTCCTCGAGGGGCTCGGCATAGCGCTCGCGAAGGAGAGCGGGCTCGGCGTGTCGCCGGTCTCCTCCATCGCCAATGTCGTGAGCTGCGAGATAACCAGGATAAGCCTCGGGACCTGGCTCTTCATCTGGAACTGCCTGCTCCTCCTCATGCAGCTTGTCATCCTCGGAAGGAGGTTCCGTCCGCTGCAGCTCCTGCAGCTCCCTCTTTCCGTGCTCTTCGGCTGCTTTACGGACATCGGGCTCGCGCTCGCGCACCGGATCCCCCTCGGGAGCTACGCCGGGCAGAGCGCCATGCTCCTTGCAGGCATACTCTTCCTCGCGCTCGGGATTGAGCTGACGGTCATCGCGAATGTCGTGCTCAACTCCGGCGAGGCCTTCGTGAAGGCCGTGTCAGACCGGACCGGCTTCGCCTTCGGCAATGTCAAGGTTGCGACTGACATCTCGTTCGTCACCGTCGCCGTCGTGCTGTCGCTTATCCTCTTCCACGGCAGCATCGTCGGGACCCGCGAGGGCACCATCATCTCCGCCTGCCTCACCGGCGTTGCCGTCAGGCTCTGGGCAAGGCTCATCGAAAGGCCGGTCGAGGCGGTGTTCGCCCTGAGGCCCATAAGGTGATAAAGGCCTGAGTTTCCGGTGCTTTTCAGGCTCCGGGAACTTTTTTACAAAAAAATATTAAAAAGCGCTTGCAAGCTTTTCAATTCAGCGTATAATGAACCTCGTTTTCACGGCGAACCAACGCCGCTGACAAGACGAAAACGCGGGAATAGCTCAGTTGGTAGAGCACGACCTTGCCAAGGTCGGGGTCGCGGGTCCGAGTCCCGTTTCCCGCTCCAGAGTTCCTCTGGAGCTTCTTTCAAATCTCCCTCTTCTTAACTTCCAGTTAAATTCCTTTTTAACCGTATCTTTCAGTTTTTATCTCTCTTTTTGATTTCTCTCATTTTTCCTGCATCTGTTTCTGATTTTGTGAGATCAAATCATGCCGCTGGTGCTCAGCCGTATTAATATTTGCTGGTTTTCCGCCGCCTTTGACGCGGCGCGCCGAGTTATGGATTGAGCCCCGGGGCAATGCCAGATGAACAGGAAACTTACTGAGAAAGAGTTGCTGTCGTCACTTGACTAGGCTATCGAGAAGGGCTGGATATTCGCCTGCTTCCAACCCAAGGTCAACCATTCCACAAAGAGGATCATCGGAGCGGAGGCGCTCATGAGGTGGCGCGATCCCGAGGCAGGGATGCAGTACCCCAGCGACTTCATTCCGGTCCTTGAGAACGCCGGCCTGCTCTGGAAGGCCGATCTCGCGATATTCGAGCGGGTCTGCTCCTTCCAGGAGAGGGCCCTTGCCTCTGACATCCATCCGGTGCCGGTCTCCTTCAACATCTCCCGCTTCGACATACTCCATGACGACTACGCTGTGTCGCTCGAGGAGATCAGGAAGAGGCACGGCGTTCCGGTGAGGCTCCTCCACGCGGAGATTACCGAGTCCTCCGTCATCGGAGGCCCGGAGAGGGTTTCGGCCTTCGTGAGCGGCCTGCAGGAGATTGGCTACAAGGTCGAGATGGATGACTTCGGCAGCGGCTACTCCTCGCTCAATGTGCTGAAGGATCTCCCCTTTGACTTCATCAAGCTCGACATGCGCTTCTTCAGCGGCGGCATGACCGGGCGGGGCGGCGCCATCATCAATGCCGTCGTGCAGATGGCAAGGTGGCTCCACACCCCGGTAATCGCCGAGGGCGTAGAGACCGGGCCGCAGGCTGACTTCATGGAGAGCATCGGCTGCTCCTATATCCAGGGCTATCTCTACTCTAAGCCTGTCCCGGAGGAGGAGTTCCGCGGGAAGCTCGAGAACTCCGCCTCCGAGCCCGTGGCTCCCGCGATTGAGCTCCCTGAGGAGATGGACGCCGGGAAGTTCTGGGATCCCTCGTCGATGGAGACTCTCATCTTCAACAGCTATGTGGGCGGGGCGGCCATAATCTCACTCCGCCGGGGCAGAATAGAGATCCTCAGGGTTAACCGCAAGTACTCAAAGGAAATCGGCCTCTCCATGTCAGAGCAGGAAGTAATGAGGCTTGATGCCCTAGGAACCATGGACACCGACAACCGGAGAGTGTACCTTGACGCCCTCCGGAGGGCATCCGAGACCGGAGAGGAGCAGAGCTGCGAGACCTGGAGGACCGTCCGCTCGAAATGCTGCGGCTCAGACCGGATCTGCGTGAGGAGCTTCATCAGGGAGCTCGGGCGGGCAGGTGATCAGGCCTTCTACTATGTGATGGTGCAGAACATTACCGCGGAGAAGAAGAGCTACGACGAGCTTATAAGGAGCGAGAAGCGCTATCACTACGCTGCCGAGCACGACAGCTCCTTTGCCTGGGAGTATGACATCAGGACTCATGAGATGAGGCCCTGCTCAAGGTGCATCAGGGAGCTTGGCCTCCCCTCTGTCATCCGGGACTATCCGGAGCCCGTGATCAGGAGCCGTCTCTTCCAGCCTGACTTTGCCGACGAGTACCGGGAGTGGCACAGAAAGCTTGAGGATGGAGTCCCCTACCTCGAGGACGTTATGCTGCTGACCGATGAGCGCATCCCGTTCAGGGTCGCCTACACCAACGAGTTTGACGAGGCAGGCCGCCCGCTCCGCGCCTACGGCTCGGCAACCCCGGTGAGCACCGGAGAGAAGAAGAAGGAATAATGCAGCAGGGGCCTATCTCCGGTAAAGGCCCTTTTCCCTGATGTACTGAAGCACTCCCGGGGCGATGAGCTCCGGTTCCTCCCCGCGGGAGAGCGCCTCGCGGATCATGGTCGATGAGACCGGGAGGCACTCCCTCTCCGAGATGAAATACCTTCCTGCAGGCGCCTCCAGGAGCTCCTCCGCATTTTCCGCTCTCTCTGCGTGCAGTGCGAGGAATGACTCCTCCTCTGCTGGCTCCTCCGTCCCAGGCCTTCTTATTACGAAAAAGCTCGCGAGCCCCGGAAGCTCCTCCGCCTCATGCCAGGAGCCTATTGTCCTGAAGGAGTCCATGCCGATGATGAAGATGACTGGATCATGGGGCCTTTCAGACCTTATTTCCCGGAGAGTGTCTGAGGTGTAGGAGGGGGAGCTGCGCCGGAGCTCCCTGGTGTCGATGGAGAAACCGGTGTCCTGAAGGGCGATCCCAAGCATGCGGAGGCGATCAGCGCTTGTGACAGACGGCGCCTCCTTGTGGGGCGGAATGGAGTTGATGAGGAACGTGGCGCTGACGCCGAGGCTCTCCGAGGCGATCTCTGCCATCCGCATGTGCCCCAGGTGCACCGGGGAGAACGTCCCGCCGAGCAGAAGAAGAGGGCTCACCTTCTCGTATCCCTGAGGCGGCCCATGCAGTCCATGATCCTGCTCCAGGCCTCCTCCGCCGCGAAAGTGCAGGAGGCGCGGTCGGCCGCGGCGATGTCTGAGATCATGTCCCGTACCGCGGAGGTGTGGAGCCTCCTCGCGCAGTTCAGGTACATGTTCTTTTTCGCCGCCCAGACCTTCATGCCGCTGAAGGCGCGCTCAGTGTCGGC
>ONIT01000099.1 GCA_900317945.1 uncultured Pseudomonadota bacterium | reverse complement strand
AACGTCAGAAGACAGGGAATGATCCTCGCTGACGGTCTGCTTCTGTACAGGAGCAGGAGCGGGCTCAACAGGAGCAGGCTCAGATCCGAATACGTACTCAAGTCCTACGTTGTAGGTGCTGATATCCGGGGTGATGCCGTTGTCACGGCGGGAGCCGACGCGATGGATGTACTCGTAGTCAAAGCGTGCAACCCAGTTGCGGTTGAAGGCATACTCAAGGCCTGCGCCGACTACAGGGCTCATGCTGGAGTGCTGATCCTCTGAGCCGCCGTCCTTGTGACGGTCATAGCTGAAAAAGTCGTTGAACCACTGGAGGGCACCAACGGTACCGGTAACGGAGAGGCTGCTGGTAATAGGATATGCGCCGCGGAGTGAGAGCTGAAGGGCATTGACAGTGAAGTCATGGGAGCCCATGTTGTCAGCGCTGAAGTCCATGTCGAAGGTGCCGAGGTAGTCGTAGCCGAACTCAACGCCGAAATACGGGTTGAAGTTGTAGCCTGCGAATACGCCGCCGGTGTAGGAATAGAGGGAGCTGTCGCTGATAGCGTGCTCAGGGTTGTTGAGTCCCTCGATGGAGATGTCCTTTCCGGAAATGTCCATGTGGGAGAGACCGGACTTGACGCCTACATAGGGTCCCATCTCGAAAGCCTGGGCAGTGCCCATGCATGCGAAAGCTGCTGCGACAGCAACTGCAATGATTGACTTGTTCATCAAATTCTCCTGTTCCGCCCCATGTTATTTTTATACTGCAGGAGCGGACTCAAAGTTAAAGTGATTAAAACCTGATTGACAAGAGCCGGTCTTGTCAATCAGGCCTCTCATGGATGATGCCCCGGAATGGTACACCGATCACATGCCGGGGATTATAGACCAATGATTTTCTCTGCGCATTAAAATCTGCTCATAAAACGGTCAAAATAAAGTTGTTTTTTTGATTTCCGTCAAGAAAAAGCGATCATTCACGGATGTTTTATTGAACTTTTTGAAGGTTCTGCAGCCTGCCGCCTATGATCGGGCGGCAGGCGCCTTTCAGTCGCTCTCGAGTGAGAGGTCCATGGAGTCGTAGCCATGCCCGGAGGTGAAGCCGGCCATGACCTTCTGCACCCACTGCCTGCCCTCGCCGGCGTCGAAGGAGTAATCCTCGAGCGCGGGGAAGCTGGCGTAGGTCTTGACGTGCGGGCCGGAGTCAAGCCCGGTGTTCCAGCCGCTCACCGTCTCGGTGAGGTCGCCGCCGTCAGTGCCGAATGTCAGGGTGAAGGAGTGCTCCGAGCGCCCGGGAGCGGCGCTCTCGTCCTGCTTCCTTATGACGATGTTGTCAGTGAAGTCGAGCGCGAGCCGGAAGAAGCTGCCGTCCCAGGTGCCGTCGGCGATGGAGGAGCAGATACTTATGCCGTCATCGATCATCCTGAGGCGGTCGTCATCCCCCTCGAACGTCTCCCGGGGGAACATGCGGAGGAGATCGCGGATGACGCCTGCGGCCTTCTCATAGGGAAGCTGCACCGGAGCGTCTGTCTGGGCCTTCCTCGCGGGAGCCGCGCTCTTCTGCGTCCTGGCCGCTGATGCCTTTGTCTGGGGAGCCTTCACAGGCGCGGGCTTCACCGCGGGAGCGGCTGACCCGGCGCCGCCTGCGCCGTCAGCGCCGCTCTCCGGATCCTTCTCCGATCCTTCTCCGATGACCTGCCGCCGCGCCTCTCCCTGCCCTCGCTTCCGCGGGATGACTGGCGCTCCCCGGCCTCTGCGTCCTGCCCCTCCTCGGGCTCGGGAACGGTAAGGACCCTGGCGCCGCATTTGTAGCAGAACTTGGACTTGTCGTGGATCGGCGTGCCGCACTGTGAACAATACATATGGAATCCTCCTATGGCTTACCCGATTATAGGAGAAAAACCGCCCGTGAGTGTGGGTATTCGGGGCATAATTTGAAGCAGATCCCTCTCAGCGGCCTGAAAGAATTCTTTTCCAGGCGCCATGCGGCTGAAAATCGCTCAGACGGATCGGGAAGCCGCCTTCCAAACGCTGAGAAAGGCCTCACTGCTGTCGGATTCTGCCGCGGAACGCGTGAACCTCTGACACTTTCATTTTTATTTCTATGGTCAGCTGTCTCAGCGGCTCCATAAGCATACCTGACGCAGCCCTGCGCTCAGCATCAGATATTCCGCCGCTGCTCCCTGCCGCCGGGACCGCGGCCAGCAGGTCCGCCCGCCTGGCAGACAAGTCATCAATCAGTGCCATAACGGCGGGAGAATACAGCGTCATGAACAATTCGCTCAGCTCATCGAGCTCCTCATCAGACGCGCCCCTGCGGATTTTCAGCAGTGAGTCAAGATGCCTGAGCCTTGCGAGCCTGCGCTCTTTCGGAGAGTCATGCAGAGCCCGGTTTTTCCTCATTCCTTCCCTGAGCCTGGGCCTTATCTGCTCATCCTTCATCGCGGAATACTCTGCTGCCAGGCCAGGCGACTCCGGCATCGCGTCTATAACGTCCAGAACCGCCAGCTCGTAACACGCGGCAGAGTCTGAGATCTCCTTCATCAGGGACTGATTCAGGCTGAATGCTGATTTGCCGGCCATGCCTCTGTTCAGTTCCCTGAGGCCATTGTTCAGCACAGCCCTAATCTTCTGGACTGCCGCGGCCATGACATTGGAAAGAGTCACCTCATCCGCGGACTGGCTGCTCTCACCGCCCTCATCCGCCAGGAATATCCTGGTATATACAAATTCCGGATAAAAACGGAATACAGTCTGTGCCATTCAGCGCTCCATTAATTTCCGGTTTTCCTTCATCGTGTGCTGAAAACCGCTGTAAATTTTATAAAAATACGGCAGCATCAATAGGATGCATGAATTCAGGCGGCTTACAGCCCCTCTCATCAGTACAGTGTACTGACAAAGCGTCAGCCTGTCTTGCTGAAATGCCTCTTTGCATCCTCATCAGTACAGTGTACTGGCAAAGCGTCAGCTCAGACAAGGCGGCGTCAGCAAGGCGCGGCCTCACTTCCAAGCCTCCTCAGCATCTCCTTGTTCCTTATGACCATGCGCACGATCTCCTCCTCCTGCCCCACGATGCACGGGCAGACATTCTGCCCACTGGTGATGTTCTCAAGAGCGCAGTTCCTCCCGAAGCACTGGAAAAAGAGCGGGCAGCGGGCGCATTTCGGATCAAGCCGGTCAAGATTCCCATCCCAGTCCTCCGAGGCTTTCCGCACCGTGAGGCTGTCTATGTTCTCCCTGGTGAGGACCGAGAGCTTATTAATGCCCTGGTCAAGCGCGACCGTGCACTTCTGGATCTCCCTCCGGACATTCACCACATAGGTGTTGATCTTCGAGGCGTAGCAGACCAGTCCGCCCCTCTCTGAGTAGAACCCGGGGTCCGAGAGGAAGAAGCCGCTCTCCTGCGCGTACCTGTTGAAGTCCGAGAGCAGCCTCATGCCAGATGCCTCGTCGCACTGGCAGGCGAGCGAGTCACTGTTCTCCCTGCCGTTTATCTCGCTGTAGGGCGCAATCGGGCGGAAGCAGAACCTGTAGCGGAGGTCATTTCTAGCGAAGCTGAAGAGATCGAAGAACTTCTCAAGCTTCGCCATATCAAGCGACCTCTCGTTGAAGTTCACCCTTATGAGTATGGTGAAGAACTCCCTGACGTCCTTCGTGCTTCTGATGTTGTCATAGATCCTCTGCCAGGTTCCCTTCCCGTTATAGAGGATCCTCATGCTGTCGTGATCCTCTGGCAGGCCGTCAAGGGTAATCTGATAGGTCCTGAGCCCCAGGGGAAGGAGCCTTTGGAAAAGCTCTGGAGTCAGGAGGTAGCCGTTCGTCGTCGCGGAGGAGCGGATCCTCCGGTCAATCTTCGAGAGAAGCGAGATGATCCACTGAGGCCTCATGAGGGGCTCGCCGCCGAAGAAGCCGATATCGAGCCGCTTGCCCTCAAATCTGCTTATGAAATACGCAAAGAGTTCGGTGTCATCATCGCTGTGCACCGCGCCCTCATCGTGGTTCTCATAGCAGTAGCGGCAGCGGAAGTTGCACCTGCTGCCCGCGGGGAAGAACACCATGAACGCATCGTCCTCCAGGGACTTCAGGTAGCTCTCAAGGGCATTCCGGTAATAGGACATGCCCCTCTTCTCCGTGAGGATGTAGCTGTTTTCCCTGAGGTAGCCGAGGTCATCATCACTGAGGTTAAGGATTTCAACGCGGGTGATCCTCCCGTCCGCATCCTTCTCCGGGCGGATCTCATCGCGTCCCAGCACCACGTGCTTTCCGTTCTCCCAGTTGTACCAGATGAGGCTTTCGCCGTCCTCCAGGATGGTCGACTGGGGGCTGGCGTCAAAAAAGGCGTGTTCTTCAGGCATAGTGCTTACCTCATGGTTGATTGGGCAGCGGCTCAGGAATGAGAGTGCGCAGCGAGCTGTGACTTAATGATGATGGGCCGTCAGGTTTTCTCTCATGCAGCCTCAGAGCAAAAAGGCGGAATCCCAAAGACATGGGAATCCCGCCCTGTTCTTGCATAACGAATCCCGGCAGCGCCCCCTGCTGTCAGGAAAAATCAGCAAAAGAAAATATTGGTGGGCAATGGCGACGGCATACAGACAACACCCTGTGGTACTCCAGGCGGTAAGCCAAAGGCTTCCGCTGAGGATGTTTTACTGTCTGCTGCCTGAGCCTTACCGGACTCAGAGGACTTCTCCGTGAAAAGGTCCATAGAGCGGCGCAACGCGCACTGCTCTTCCTTCCTGGTGGAATCGAATGCAATCATTTGTCCCTCCCCGGGATGAATGTTCCCATGAAATTCCTATGCGTTAAGCTGCCCCCACACCCACAGCATATAACGGACACGCCCGCACCGCAACATCTCATGTCATTTTTTTACATTCCTTCACATTTCTGACGCACTTCTGCATGAAAATCAGGCCTGAGGCCCTGTTTTTTAGCATAGAGGCCAATTGGGTTCTCATGACCCGGATCAGGTGTTCAATCAGCAGGCGATCAAGGTGCTGAATACATGAGAAATGAAGTTCTGCGGAGAACCTGCCTGCTTGCCCCTGTAAGTCCGCAATTACAGGATGAGTGAGGGACGTGAAGAGCACCTGCCTCAATGAAATGGGCCGCTGCATTTGAAGCAGGTTACTTCACCTCGCTCCAGAGGATGATTTTCTGCTCTTTCTCTGAGAAGACAATGGCGAATCTTAGAAGGGGCTTTGCCGGAACGTAATTGCCATAATCCCTGTCAAGAATCTGCTGCTCTGCGGCCGAGAGGAGCCTTTCAGGAGACGAGCCATCTCTCGCAAACTTCATCTCAGCGATGAGCCTGTGATCAGCAAACTCCACAGTGATATCTGCCCTGCCTTTCTTCTGATGGTATTCCCTTCGGACATCAAATCCGCTGCCTATGCAGTAGACTTTAATGAAATCACAGGCCTGATACTCATCCGTCAGCCTGTTCTCACTGCTTACAGCACTGAATATTTTATTGAAGAAATCCGCGCATTCCGCCGCAGTTATATCTTTTTTGCTGAGGACTGCCTTCTCCGCGTTCGCTGTTCTCAGCCGTTTGAGATCAAATATTTCCTCCCTGATCAGGCGCGCCTGGGCATGCTGCAGTTCCACGTTCGGGATTCCTACAGTTATGCTGTCGCTATCAGCCCCCTTGATCGTGTAATACCCGCACTGGGTCAGCAGCACTCCCGGGTCCATATCAGCAAGGGATGCAGCAGAGCTGAAATCTTTCAGCTGGTAGGTCATCTCAGCCGGCTGATGAAAATATCCTCCATGGCTTCTGAAGTAATTGACAAGAATGGCTGTAATGCCGCCATTGTCATACCAGTAATCATCAAATTCCGGAATGCCGCAGCTGCTGAAAAATCTCAGTACCGACCACGTCTGGTATACATGTGTCATGTGTTTCCTGTCGAAACAGTAGCCGTCATAATATCTTCTGAGCTCATCCATCAGGGCATTTATCTGCTGTTCAGTTACCTCTCTCTCAGGAACGCGGTTCAGAAGGGCAGCGGAGCGGATAAGGTATCCCTTAAAGTACCTTCTGATTTCCTCTTCTGTATATCCGACAATCTCGCCGAATGCCGGATCGAACGACAGGTCAATTATGCTGGAGCCTGCGCTGAAGACAGAGACGTGCTCGAACCTGGATACTCCTGTGATGAATACAAAACGGAATTTGCCGGCATATGACTTCACAGCCGCAAAAAAAGAACGCATCCTGGACGTAATTGATTCAAATACGTCAGGGTTATTCAGGTTTGCGCTGAGAGGACTGTCATATTCATCAATCAGAAGCACAAGTGAGGTATCCTGGCTTTTCCTGCATACGGCATCAACAGCATCTGCAAGGCCGGAAAAATCATGCTGCAGGCTGGATCTTTCAATCAGGCCACAATCTTCAGCAGCTCTGAGAAACATTGTCTCCGCAGATTTTTCAAAAGACTCAGGTGAATCAGACAGGGTCATGGAAAAATCGAGATGAAGAACTTTGTAGGTGCCGCGGTCCTGCCACAGCTTCTCTATGGCAAGCCCATGGAACATCTTAAGTCCGTCACGGAAGAGAGACTCAAGGGTGGAGAGCAGCAGAGTCTTGCCGAAACGGCGCGGGCGTGTAAAGAGATACTGCCTGTTGCCGTATCGCGCCAGCTCATAAATCAGCGCGGTCTTGTCAACATAGAGCTGATTATCTTTCCTCAGTGAGGAAAAGGAAGGATTGGAAACCGGCAGCTGCTGGAGCTCTGTCATAATTTGGTCTGTATTCTCAGATCTTCGTGTCATGCGCACACGGATCAGTTTACCATCAGTCAGATCAGCAGAACCGATGCCTAATGAGACTGGTAAGCCTGACCTACACAGATACCTGAACTGCATAAGTCAGCAGAGGTCCTGCTTTATTAGCTGCTGGCTGCGGCTCTGGCAGAGAAGCACAGCAGCCTGTGATTCACTGCTGATGGGCTGACCGGCGCAGCCGGTTTCACCTGACGCGGATGGCGCTCAGAAAATAATCAGTAAGGTTCTTGACATGCTGGAAACAATGAGCCACAATCCTGTCAGGCAATGAGATCAGCACGCCGTCCGGCAATTCCTTCAGATCCGCTCTGAGCTGATTCATGAGCCTGCCAGCAAGGCATTCACGCGGCGATATTCCTGCCGCAAAAACACTGAAAAAACAAATACGCGATGAGAGCGCCGCAGGGCATAGGCAAACTGCCTCTGTCCTCTCGCCGTTTAACGGCAGAACATCCGCGCCTCTTCGCGAAGTGTCAGGCAACTCACTGCCTGAGCCCTTCAGCATCATTACGCACAGTGGAAACAGACTGTCCATTGGGCATACTGCGCCTGCCGGGGTACATATGCCATGGGAGATGGGCAGGCTGTTCCGAAAAAGAATAAAGGTGAGGCAGCTGACCTTTGTACAGGAATGGCTGCTTCCAAAAGACAAAGAGCAGCAAACAGGAGGACATTCCTATGTGGGAGATAAATTACGCAAACCACCCTCTTTTGGACCAGCTGACGGATCTGAAGATGATAAGGCAAAGGGATTCAGACGATCCGCACACGATGAAGGAGTTCATCAAGACGTACGGCCCCAATGCGGGTCTCGAGGCCGGCGCAGAGACGGATCCTGCTGAGGCATGACGGTAAGAAGACACAACAGGGCAGACAGTGAAAAATTCAGCAAAAGCAAAGGAGAGCAGTTATGAACTTTTACGACACGATTAACATCGCTGACAAGGAAATGTTCAGGAAAATAATGAGGGAGGAAGATAGCCTTGACGGGGACTCTTACAGATACGCGGTGGCAGACATCATGGAGGAGATTGAGCTGAGATGGGAGGGCCTGCATCCGGGGCAGGACTCGCTGGAGGAGGACATCGGAGCAAAGGCGCAAAAGGAGCTGTACAGCCTCATCAGGGATCCGGGAAAGCCGACTCCGATCCTTGATGAGGTGTGCGACCTGTGCTACATCCGCAGCAGCCTGTCGGGCCTGCCGGCATCGCTCATGGATGAGTTCATCAGGGCGTACGGCCCCGATGCCGGTCTGGAGCCGGCAGAATCCCGCTCTCGGCCGGAGGCAGAGGAGGCGCGTCAGCAGTGCTGGGCCCTTGAGCTCAGCAGGGGCAAGGCCAATGCGTTCTGCTTCAGGTACGCTCCGGACGCTGAGGCCGCCTCCGAAATCAGCAGCTTTCTCGCGGAGAATGCCGATAAGTACCGGCTCTTTGCGGAACCGGAGAGCCCTGACTCCCGCATAGCCTGCACCGACGAGTCAGGCGACGCTCCTTTATACAGGGAGCAGGAGAGGCGGATCTCGGAGTTCCTGAAAGACACCATGAAATACCCGATGGTGATGTCCGGCGCGCTCTGCGCCCTTAAAGCAAGGGACCGCTGAAAAACGCCTCTCACATAGAAGGACTTCCGCCCGTGATGCCGGCCGGGAGCGCTGATGCTCCGGGCCTTTGTTCACCTTTTCTCCTAACTCCCTGCCAAATAATCTAAAATACGTCCTGCCCGCTGTGGATGCGGGCAGGGAAAAGGCATCCTCCGGAATGCGGGGAGCCTTTCCCGCACTTTAAGGAACAGCACAGCTCTCTCAGGCAGGAGAGGATCAGAATGACCGACAAAGAGACTCAGGCGCCGGCGGAGGAGCCCGCAGGGCGCCTTATCCTAAGGACGCTTGCCATGCCGGAGAACACCAACCCGCAGGGGGACATGTTCGGCGGCTGGATCCTGGGACAGATGGATCTCGGGGGCGCGATACTCGCGAGGGAGCTTGCGAGGGGGCGCGTCGTAACCGTTGCCATAGACAAAATGAGCTTCATCGCCCCGGTGAACGTGGGCGACATCGTCTGCTGCTACGGGAGATGCGTCCATGTCGGCCACACCAGCCTCAAGATCCATCTCGAGATCTGGGTGAAGAAGCTTGAGGACGCGAACGCCGTGAGGCGCAAGGTCACCGAGGCCGGCTTCACCTATGTCGCGATTGACGATGACGGGAAGAAGAGGCTGCTCCCCGAGAGCCTCAGGAACGGCTGGGACGGGACAGCGGAGAGAGCCGCTGGGCCCGGCATCTGCTGAGGCTTCCCGCCTGACGGCACGGATATAGCATAAAAAAATGAGCACTGCATTTTTACATTGGGAACTAACGGATTAACTCGCGATGAGCACAGCAAAAAACAAGTCTGCCAGAAAGGCAGCATCAGGACGCAGGACACCTGCGAACGCAAAGAAGGCAAACGCCAGGAAAGCGGCAGTAAGCGGCGCGAAGGCCGAGGAGCAGAAGAAGGAGTCACAGGCCAAGGCCGCGGCTCCAGAGGAGAAGCCCCAGCAGCAGGCCGCGCAAACATCAGCGCCTAAGGCCGAGGAGAGCGCGAAGGCCGAGCAGGCAAAGGCAGCTGACCAGGCTGCGCCCGCAGCACCCAAGGCTCCGGAGGCAAAGCCCGAGGCTGCTCTGAAGGCCCCTGAGGCAAAGCCTGCTCCCGCCCCTGCCGCAGTGGAACAGCCGGCTCCGAAGAGCGAGACGCCTGCAGGCTCCGGAAAGGCTGTCGGCATCATTGTCGCAGTCTGCGTAGTCCTCGCAGCAGGCATCTTCTTCGCCTCACAGAAGGGAGGTAGCACTGCGCCCGCCGCCACTCCCGCACCGCAGGCACAGCAGCAGAAATCTGAGCCGGCAAAGGCAGAGCCTCAGAAGACCGCGGCAGATGCTGTAAAGGAAGAGCAGAAGGCTGAGAAGGCAGATAAGGCGGACAGCAGCGCGGCAGCCGCAAAGGCTGAGGAGAGCGCAAAGGCTGAGCCTCAGGCTGAGGCAAAGAAGGCTCCCCCTGCAGCTGAAGAGGAGGCGCCCGCTGCCGATGAGGGAAAGAAGGCTGAGACCGCCCCTGCTACCGCTGAGGTGAAGGAAGAGGCAGCTCCGGCTGAGGCGAAGGCTGACGCTGCAGAAAAGGCAGAGGAGCCCGCCAAGGCAGAGACACTGCCTGAGGCAGAGGAGGCAGGTCCCGCCGTGACCGGGACTGAGACCTCTGATGAGACCAAGGCAGAGGAGAAAGTCCCTGCAGAAGCCGGTGCCTGCAAGGAACAGCCCAGCAACTGCCTGCCTCCCGCAGCAGGTGATATCGACATCAGGAAGCTTGACGTAGCTCCCGGCACCTATACGAAGGAGCAGATCGCCGCGTCCGAGGCCATGAGAAGGACACTTGGCTCGTTCCAGAAGACCCTCAATGACGACACCAGGCTCTTCATCGACGAGGAGACCTGCGAGATCGTCCACATCGGCCCGAAGGGAAGCGGCGTGAACGGCATCGCCCCGGTGCTCTTCTACGGAAAGATTGACCACTGCCGCGTATTCTTTGACGCGCAGCAGTAAATACAGAAGGAGGCAACAATGTACCGCGAACTGCCTGTGAGTGAGGCATACCATATCCAGACCGGAGGGCCGCTCATCATGATCGCCTCCGTCTCTAAGGACGGAACAGCTGACGTGATGACCGCCGCGTGGAACGCGCCTTTTGACACCGACCAGCCGCTTGTCGTGCTGGACAGGGGCCACACCACCTCCGCGAACATCCTCGCGACCGGGCGCTATGTCATCTGCATCGTCTCCGACGCTGACACAAAGTCGGCGTTCGCCGCAGGATCCTGCAAGGGGCGCGACGTCGGCGACAAGTTCGAGGCGAAGGGCATCCCCTCCAGGACCTCGCCGAAGCTCGGCATGAAGGTTCCTGACGGCTGCCTGGCCTACATCGAGTGCGAGCTCCAGGAGAGCGAGAAGCCGATGTTCGAGAAGTACGGCATCCTGGTCGGGAAGGCTGTCGGCGTCGAGGCTGACGAGAAGTACTGGCCGGAGGGCGCCGGGGACTTCAGGGAAGGCATGAAGCATGAGGTTCACCATGTCTCCGGATCCGTCCTTATAAGGGGCGGCGAGATCACCGGCTGAGTTCCGGCTTCTGCCTGAAATAAGATAAGGGCCGGGAGCCATCAGAGCCTAACAGAGCCCATGCTCCCGGGTAAAGAGGCTGAGCCTCCTTACTTTGCCTTCTCCTCAGAGGCCTTCGGCGCGGCGGCGCCCGGAGCAGGAGCTGCGGCAGATGCCTGCCAGGCGGGTGCGGCGGCGAGCAGCAGTCCCTTGAAGAAGTGCTTCAGCTCCCTGAAGGTGAACTTCCCGTCCCGGTTGAGATCAGCCGCGGTGAAGTCAGCGGCCTTGATTCTCTCAAGCCTCTCGGTCAGATCTGCCTTTATCCCGTCAGCCCAGACGGTGTACTCCGGCTCGCTGATCTTATAGTCATGATCCTTGTCGATCCTGCCGAAATCCATCAGGTAGCGGTAGTCCATGCCGGTATCGTGATGGAACTTCCCGAAGACGTCAATGTCAGGGCAGCCCTCTCCGTCACGCGCTGCTTCATGTCCGGGTCCGAAGCCGTGTCCGGGCTCATGCCCAGGTCCGAAGCCATGATCATGGCCATGTCCGTGCGGCCCGCGGCCGTCAGCCCTGAGCTCGGTTGCGCCGGTCGCGCCGTCA
>ONIT01000126.1 GCA_900317945.1 uncultured Pseudomonadota bacterium | reverse complement strand
CTCGATCATAAAGTGAGGCCTTTTTTTATGCAATTTTTAAATCACTGAAGGCAGAGGTTTGGGTCCCTGGCCACACAGAAAAAATGATTGACCCAAAAATCTTGAGGAGTTTATCAACGACGAAAGCATGAGCAATCTCGATCCATTGATCAAGATGGCTATCATTCACCACCAGTTTGAAAGTATCCACCCCTTCTATGACGGAAATGGACGTACAGGGCGTATCATTAACATACTCTATCTCGTGATTACCGGCCTTATCGATCTGCCTATACTTTACCTGAGCAGATATATCACCCATAACAAGTCCGAATATTACAGGCTTATACAGGCTATCAGGGACAGGAACACGGATAACAGCAAGGAATGGGAAGCCTGGATTATTTTCATGCTCAGAGGGGTAGAGAAAACTTCTTCTGACACCATTTCGTTGATTCATGGTATATCTCAGCTGATGGATCAGGACAAACAGATCCTTCGTCCCATCTTTAAACAGTCATATAAACACGAATTGCTGAACAATCTTTTCTTCCATCCATATACAAAAATTGAATATATCGAAAAGGATATGATGGTACAGAGAAAAACTGCAACCAAATATCTCGATATGATTGTTGAGACTGGTATTCTGAAAAAGATGAAGATAGGGAGAGAAAACTATTACATCAATACAGCATTGGCTGAACTTTTCATGAATGTCAACAACGAGCCAGCCGTTAAAGTCGATACAATAGAGTCAGTTCAGCGATAGCCACATGTACCCGAAAAGTCGTTTTCGGGTACATGTCAGAGGAACGTGTACCCAAAAAGCCGTTTTCGGGTACATATCGTAGGAACGTGTACCCGAAAAGCCGTTTTCGGGTACATATCGTAGGAACGTGTACCCGAAAAGGCACTTTCGGGTACATATCGTCAGAATGCCATATCCGATTCCCGGATCAAACCAGTAAAAGATTGTCCTGTCTGCTGACTGTTACTGCGCTCCGCCTCACGGACAGCGAGAGACAGCTGCACTAAAATCCGCTTCCGGGATTCGGAGGTACAGCACATAGCGCAGCCTCCCGGCACGTCATTGTACGGGAGCCCGCGGCCGGACCGCGCTTCCGGCAAGACCATTACTGCTTGCAGTTCCGGGAAAGCAGAAGAGATACAAGGACGAGAGTATATGAAGCTTCAGGACGCTCTGCAGAAAATCATCAGGAAATACGGCACTGTCATCCTCGGCGAGAAGCGCCTCGTCTTCCTTCTCGATGATTACCGGTCATTCGCTGACTATCCCGCAGTGAGGCCAATAATGAAGGCCATCGCTGAGGACGGGTACGGGAAGGAGCTCTGCGAGGCGGCGGAAATCCATGACATGGAGTTCGTCAGCTCCTCCAATGACCTCAAGGAGACGCTCACGGAGAAGCACGGCTTCAGGAAGGATTTGGCGGAATACGCCGTAAGCTGCATCTCATTCGCCATGGGCTTTGAGGAATCTGTTGACGACCCCCTCGATCACGGCTTTGATCCGAATGGGAAGACTGCTCCTGAGCCCCGGAAGGATGAGAGCGATGAAAATGACGGCACTTCCAGTGATGCGGCGGAAAATCCTGAAGGGCCCGAGAGCGCGGATGAGCAGTATGAGCTCGGCAACGCGTATTTTCACGGCAATGGCAGAGAGAAGAACTGTTATGAGGCCGTGAAGTGGTGGCGCAGGGCCGCGGAGCAGGGGCATGCCGGCGCTCAGTACAGCCTTGGCTTCTTCGGCTGTGAACAGGGCCTTGGCGCGGAGAAGGACGATGCCGCCGCGGCCATGTGGTACCGGAAGGCCGCTGAGCAGGGTCATGCACAAGCCCAGTGCAGCCTGGGGTTCATGTACCTTTGCGGCACAGGCGTCGCGAAGGATTACGCCGAGGCATTCAGGTGGTTTCAGAAGTCTGCCATGCAGGGCAACCCGGGCGGGCAGTATATGCTTGGGAATATGTACAGCAGCGGCGAAGGCGTGGAGCGCAATGACAAAGAGGCCATAAGGTGGTACCACAAGGCCGTGAAGCAGGGCTATCCCCATGCCGGGGAGGATCTGGACAGGCTGCTTGAACGCATGCGCCGTGAATCACAGCAGAAAGAGGAACGCCCGGAAAGCAGCGCATCATCCTCCGGAGAAAGGCAGGGCACAGCCACCGGAACCAGGCCTCAGATAACCCCGTCTGTGTTCCTCAGAAAGAGAACCGGCGCTCCGGAAGAGGGGAAAGACGAGAGACCCCGGGGTGAGCGTGCCTCAGCGGAGAATGGCGCGCCTCACCGCAGTGCCCCGGAACAGGAAGCCCGTCCGGCTCATAAGCGGAAAAATGTCAGGCGTTTCCAGCTCCTCTCACCTTCCGAGTGGTTCACCGTCGATGGGCGCATCGGGAGGCTTGAGTTCCTCATCCGCTACCTCATCATCCTGCTGCCTCTTGTGGCGGTGCACTACCTCTGGTGCCTCGATCATAAGAGCTGCGTCAGCGCTGATGGAGTCCTCTCCGGTTGCGACGGCATCCGCGGCGTGCCGTTCCAGGACATCGCGCACATCCTCGGGTACGGCGTCATGGCCCTCCGCTGGTATTCTGATCTCCCCGGATGGCTTATCGTGCTTACCGCAGTACCTCTCTGGCTCGGTTTCGTCTGCGCGTTCTACTCCGCATGGATAAGGCGCGCGCATGATCTCGGGGGAAACGGCTACACGCTGATATTCGCGTTCATCACCGGGATGTCTTTCTATCTCTCAATCCTATGCCTCCTCGGCTTTGCGCACGCGAAAAGCAATACCGTGTACATCGTGCTCCTCGTCATTGACGCCGCGGGGCTCGGGCTCTGGGGCTATTACGGTCTCCGGAAAGGCATGAACGGCACCAATTATTACGGGGCGGATCCGAGAGGGGATGAGTGACGAGGGGCACAGGACTCAATGAGCATGCTCCGGGGACTGTGAGCCCAGGGCAGTTGAGAGACTCTCTGCCGCAGTCCTGATATTACTGTCATGTGCTGCATGGCCCATTCCTGGCAGCCTGCTGCGTGCCGGTGGAGTCTCATCGCCGGAACTCTTCTCCGGTTTTCCGTCTCCTCATCTTTGTGAATCCGAATCCCCAGGCTGCCAGCGCTCCGTGAAACGGCATCTTCCTGCAGGCACGGCCGAGGAAATCAGCGGTAATGCTGACGTGGCTGTTCCTCAGCGTCAGTCCTCGGAAAGCAGCTCAGAAAAAACTTCACTGATGAAAAACGAATCTTCCCGATGATGTGCCTGACATCCGTTAAGGTGTGGGCATCTTTCCTAAAATGTTAGAAAGCAGTCATCCCATGAGGCTCTTGTATGAAAATTCTTGACACAGGGAAAATTTTTTTTTGACAATAAAAGGACATTTTGCGCGCATAAGACTGCGTGCGTAATACTGCCAGATGGCTAAGAGGCTTATGACTGTACGTCCGCACGCTGAGAGATAACAGCCGGCAGAAGATTTCTGAAGGTTTCTTAGAAACCGCAGCTCGGATGCGCGAGACAGACAGGAAGGCACGGTATGAAGCTTCAGGATGCTTTGAAGAAAATCATCAGGGAATTCGGGATGCGCGTTCTCAGGGAGAAGCGCCTCGTATTCCTTCTCTCCGATTACAAGGCCTTCGATGATTACCCGGCAGTAAAGCAGATCATGAAATCCATCGCGGAGGACGGGTACGGGAAGGAGCTCTGCCGCCTGGGGATGGACGTGAGCGGTGAGGAGTGCCTGAACTATGCCGGACGCCTGAAAAAGACGCTTTCCGGTGATAAGCACTTTAAGCCGGAACTCGCTGATTACGCTGTGGACTGCATCCTCTTTTCAATGGGATTCGTATCATCAGTAAGAGAGCCTTCCGATCACGGCTTTGATCCGTTCGGAAACGGCTCTGCGAGCCATGAACAAGGCATACAAAAAGATTCCGACAACGGTCATAAGAATGAGAACCAGACAGGTACTGAAAGCGCGGAAGATTGGTACAGGCTGGGAATGTCGTACGCAAACGGCAGCGGCGTGGATCAGAATTATTCCATGGCCGTTGAATACTGGCGCAAGGCCGCAGAGCTTGGGCATTCCGGCGCGCAGTGCCGCCTGGGCTTTGCCTATGCCCATGGCCAGGGCGTTGTCCAGGATAATGCCGAGGCACTGATTTGGTACAGAAAGGCTGCGGCGCAGGGCGATGCTCTCGCCCGAAAGGAAATGGATGATCTGCTCCGTCACACGCAGAGAGTTCATGAGAAGCAGTTTGCCGATACCAAATCAGGTGGCATTCACAGTGCCGGCACCGGAAGTCAGGCCGTGCGGCAGAGTGAGGCCGGTGCCAGATACTCCGGCAGCCATGCTCCTTCCCGGGATTCATCAGGCTCACCGGTGATTTCAGACGGAATTGGCAGAATGGAATTCTGGGTAAAGCAGATTTTGTGTTCGTTTTTGATGATTGGAGTTTGGTTCTCGTGCTATCTCTTTGACAGCAAAGGTTTTCCTAATCTTGCAATGACCCTTCTTGCGTTAGATGCCCTTGGTTTCATATTTTACACAATGAAGGTATGGGTGGGGCGGGCGCATGATTTGGGAGAGGAAGGCTTCGTTGCTTGTCGTTCTGCAGCGTTTGCATACCTGTCTCTGATCATTCTTGTCGTTTTTGCGGATTGGCTGCAGACTAGTAGGGGCCAGGATATCCAGCATATTCTTAGGAACAAGGATCATATTCGAATGTTTCTTGCATTGTTGGTTTTGTCAGTAGCCGGAGGGTGCAAATGGATAAAATACGGTTTTTTCAAGGGAAGACATTCTTAGTAATCGGCTGGCTCCATGCTGACGCCATTTGAGTTTTTATAGTCTCAGTACGTTAGACAGACGGTCTCCATTATTTCAGAACAGGTATGCCGGTTTCCCGTTACGTGCTGAAATCCGGCATTCATTCTCAGATTGCTCTGAACTGACTTTCAGATCCTGATCACCTTGACGTTCTTGAATCCCCTCTCCTTCAGAATGAGCGCCTGCAGCCTGCTCATCACGCCGTTTTTGCAGTAAAGGAGATAGGTCTTTGACTGGTCCAGATTCCCGAACTCTGTCGCGATCTTGTAGAATGGGAGCTCCTTGATTTCAGCTCCCTCAAGCCTCAGCGGATTCTCCTCCGCCTCGTCAGGCGCTCTGACGTCAAGAACGACCTCACCGGCTCCCACGCTGGTGACGTACTCGACCTCAGGCTCAGCTCCATTGGGCGCCTCGCCGATTTCCTTTATGTCAGTCCAGTGCGAGTCCTCAACTGCCTTGTCGAGTATCGAGAAGTCGAACTTCTTCTCCTCCTCCTCGATCCTCCCCAAATCCGCGTGAATGGTCGGCTTCTGCGATATAACTCCGCAGTACTCCGGCATGGCGGCCGCGAGCTCCGCGGTCCCGATCTCCCGGCACTTGTCGATGATGTCCTGCTTGTCCATGGTGATGAGCGGGCGGAGGATGAGGACAGGCGTCACCCGGTCAATCACCGAGAGGTTGGTGATGGTCTGGCTTGAGACCTGCCCGACGCTCTCGCCTGTTACGAGGGCCTTGATCCCCTCCCTCTCGGCGATTTTCGCGGCGGCGCGCATCATCATGCGCTTCAGCACCACTCCCATCAGGTGGTGGTCAATCTTCTCCAAAATCTCCCCGACGACATCCTCGAACGGAACGACGAAGAACTTCACGCGGTGGGATGATCCGTACTTTTTCCAGATGAAGTGCGCCTCCTCGCGGACTCCGATCTCGTGCTCGCGTCCGCCCATATTGAAGAAGCAGTAGTGGACGCGGGCGCCGCGCCTGATGAAGTCAAAGCTCGAGACTCCGGAGTCGAAGCCTCCCGATATAAGGCTCAGAACATCCTCCTGCGTCGAGAGCGGATAGCCGCCGATGCCTTTCCTCGTGTTGCTGAGCAGGTAGAATTTCTTCCCGTCAACCTCGACATGGGTGGTCACCTGCGGCTTCTTGAGGCTCACTCCGGCGCTCTTCCCGCTCTCCCAGAGGACCTCCCCGAGAGCCCGCTCAAGCTCGACCGAGGTGAAGGTCTCCTGTCCCTTCCTCTTGCAGCGCACGCAGAAGGTCTTTCCGGTGATTTCTGGGAGCGCGAGCGGGGCGGCGGTCCTCAGAATGTCCTCAAGCGACGAGTAGGGGAAGGAGAGCACCTCGCTGAAGGAGTGTATTCCCGGAATGCGCGACAGGTGTCGGATGCGGTCTCAGCAGAGACCTCCTTAGGCACCTTCACCAAGACCCTGTCCCAGTTCCTGGACACTCTGACCTTTATGCCGGAGTCCAAGAAGACATTCAGAATGCTGCCGGTGATTCTCAGAATTATGCGGTACACCGGCCTGCTATTCACTCTTAGCTTCGCTGAAAATGCAGGGCGTACGCACGAAGCACAGGCAGTACCAGACTTGAAAACATTTGTGGCGGCATTTTTTCAAAAAATCGGTTAAGGTATGAGGTTGCCAA
>ONIT01000012.1 GCA_900317945.1 uncultured Pseudomonadota bacterium | reverse complement strand
AGATCGTACTCGGCCTTCCTTATTTTCCAGGAAGGAGGGCAGGGCGGCATCAGGATGCCGAGCTCCGGGTTATTGTCGAAGGCCTCCAGGATCCTCATCACATACGATTTGGACGCGAGGAGCGACCTCACGCAGTGGCTGAAGAAGGAGAAGCGCTCCGAGTCGGAGAGCGTCGCGGTCTTCTTGTCGTGTATGAGGCAGGCGTAGTCGTACCTCATGAACACCTGCCTCGTCACGATGAGATAGGAGGAGACGTCGCGCCCGCGGTTCTGCTCCTTTATGAGGTACTCGATCCTGTTGGGGAGCGGTGAGAGGCGCTTTCTCACCTTCGGCAGCACTGAAGCGCTCCCGCAGACTATATAGATGTCGCAGCACTCCGGCACGTTCGAGAGGATCCTCACCGTCTGATCGATGAGATCCGGATAGAAGACCGTGCAGATCACCGCGGCCCTGCTCCTCGCTCCCTGCGGGGCCGGGGCAGTTCCCTGCGTCTCGAGCACGAACTGCCAGCCGTAGAGCGTCCGGAGGTCGGAGAAGCGGAAGCTCTGGAGGATCCATTTCCGGATGCTCTCATTCTCCCGCAGCATGGAGAAGGCCTTCCTCGCGTCCTCGCCGTCAGTGAGGT
Source organism: uncultured Pseudomonadota bacterium (assembly GCA_900317945.1). GTDB lineage: Bacteria > Pseudomonadota > Gammaproteobacteria > Enterobacterales > Succinivibrionaceae > UBA2810. The sequence goes on along the minus strand of ONIT01000012.1, from coordinate 38,546 downwards.
AGAAGACCGCGTCGGAGGATGGCCTGATCCACTCAGGCGCGAGGAAGGGAGGCTCCTCCCTGAAGAGGAACGCCGACTGCATGACCATTTCGCCGTTTTTGTCGAGATAGGGCGCGATGCTCACGAGGCTGATGCACTTCCGGACGCCCTTCTTTGAGATCCGGCCATTCCTCAGGGCGAAAAAGCTCTCTCTTGCCCCCGGCGTGTCCTTTATGAGGGCGATCCTGGTGTCAGAGACGTGCCTGCATGTGGACTTCTCCTTCCAGAGGGAAAGCACGGAGAGATCGGCCTTTGATTCCAGGAAATCACCAAGGATCTTTCTGAGATCCCCCTTATAGGGGAAGACCGAGATGTCCCAGTACATCATCATCCCGCCGGAGCTCACGAGATCTTCAATGCTCTCCTCCGCGATGCTGCAGGATTCGCCGAGGCCGTGCGTCTCCAGGTACTCAGCGCAGCCTTTCTCCGGAAGAATGAGCGTCCGGTCAAAAAGGCCCCCTGCATATTCAAGGATATCCTTAAGGGCATATTTCCGGAATGAGGGTGAGTCTCTGAGGAGGAGTGTCTTTCGCATCTGGGGATCCGGGCATAAAAAATGGGCTGACACGCTATTGTAGCGCGTCAGCCCTTTCACATGCGGTTCTGGCAGCAGAGGCAGATATGCTATTTTTCCTCTTCGCCGCGGTCGGAGCTCCTTGCCTCGTCGCAGAGTTTGAGGAACGAGTGCCCGCTCACGACGCAGAACGGCTCGTTCGCCTTCAGCGATCTCCTGAAGTAGCGGCCGAGCCCGATCCTCGGGGAGTCGAACCACTCGGGCTTTCTGAACATGTGCTTCACAGTCGCGAAAAAGCCGTCAGGGCGGTAGAGATCGTACATGGCGTTCATGGCGATGCCCTTTCTCTTCAGGAGCTCCTCGTCAAGCGGGCGCGACTCGAAGTCCATGACCGTGCCGAACACCTGCCTGGCGTTGAACACCTGCGGTCCGATGACTGAGCCGACCGGGCCGGTGTTGAAGCGCTTTGCCTTCCTGATGTGGTTCACGTACATGAAGACGTTGTCCGGTGTGAAGGAGTTCTTCCTTATGGCGTCGGCTACGGCGTAGGCTGCCGCTATGTGGTCAGGGTGGGAGTCGACAATCGGGTTCGTTACGACCACGGTCTGTATGGCGAGGCTCGAGAGGAGGTCAGCTAGCTCGTCTACCAGGTGATCCCAGCGGCTGTCATCGCCGTGGGCGAGCGGATCGCGGTTGTAGAGCCTGAAGAAATTGGGCTTCAGATCCGGATCCGCCGGGTTCCTGATGTCGGTCGTGGGCTTCATCATCATCTCGGTGAGCATGCCGTCGGGGTAGCCCAGCATGAAGAGGTGGTCTGACTCGATGCCGCAGAGCATGGGCACGGTCGCGGAGTTCCAGGCCCGGAGGAGGCCCTTTCTCCTCATTGCCGCGGAGACGTCCTGGTCCATGCCGGAGAAGTACTGCTTGTCAATGTCCTTCACGCACTCGCCGGCGCTCAGGGTTACGACGAAGGTGTTCGCCGGGTTGGAGCTGAGGAAGGTGAAGGCGCCCAGCTCCGCGTCATCGGGATGGGGCGCGACGATGAGCGTCCTTCCCGGGTTCCTGATGCGCCTGAAGGCGTAGAGCTTCGCGCGGTCGCCGATGATGCAGTGGTAGGGCTCGGCGCTGATGACCGAGCCCTCGATGTCGGAGACATTGATGTAGCGCTTGCCACAGTCGCTGTTCAGGAAGTACTGGCTATTGTGGTACTTCCCGTCGCCGCAGAGCCTCACGCATGACTTGCCGAAGTCCTGCCAGAAGGGGATGGGGCGGAAGTCAAGGTAGAGGAGGTAGGAGAAGTTCTCGGGATCCATCTGGATGTGGAAGGTGCATTTGCTGTCAATCTCGACAAAGCGGCTGTACTTCTCGTTGAAAGGATAGTAGTCGATTCTTTCCTTCATCTCTCTGCTCCAGGAATTGCACGGACTGTGATCAGCCTCACATTTTATCTCTTTGTCCGTTTTTCAGGCAAGTGAGGCCCAGATTCACTCCACAGTGTAGGTTCCCGGCTATTTTGCCACAAACGGCAGCTCCCCATTCAGGCACAGCGCACAATTCAGGCACTGGCCGGGGCACTCTCACCCAAAGATCCCTGTGGCTCCCGTCCGGTGTGGGAAAAGGCGTGAGCTCCGGTACAAAATCGCCTCTCATGTTAGGATCACGGCTGAGTTACCTTTCTGTCCCGGACGGCCTCATGAAAAACCTTCTCTCACTGCTGCGACTTGCTGCACCGCTTGCGATCCTGGCCGCGCTCCCCACGGCCGCACTGGGAGCGGAGGAGGCTGTCCCTGAAGATGCTGCAAAGGCCGAGGCAGCATCCTCCGCGGAAGCCCCGGAGAGGCAGGATGCCGGGGAGACGCCTGAAGCCGAAATAGAGGTCGCTGACGCCCCTGATGACGAGGCGGAGGACAATGTTGAGGCGTACCTCAGGGCGCTCTCCGCGAGGAAGTCCTTCTCCGAGGAGCGCGACGATCTCGTGAGGGAGGCCTGTGAGAAGGCCCTTGTCCCCTATGGCTGGTACAGCCCGGAGATTGAGGTCCGCCATCCGGAGAAGGGGAAAATTGAGGTGAGAATCGGCCGCGGGGAGCGCACGCTCTACCGGGAGGTGAGGATTGAGACCGCCGCGGAGAGCCCGGAGGAGGGGAGGATCGCGGCCTTCGCGAGGGAGAAGGCAGCAGAGTACGGGATAGAGAAGGGAAAGCCCCTCATCCACCCGCAGTATGAGTCGTTCAAGTCCGACATCACCGCAAAGCTCATCAGCGACGGCTACTTTAACGGGAAGATCACGAACTCGACAGTGGTCGTGAGCCGTGAGGAGGCGAAGGCCGACCTCTCCTTCACCATCGAGCCCGGCACCAGGTTCACCTACGGGAAAATCACCATGGAGGGCTTCGAGGAGTCGCACGGCGCGGTGAAGGGGCTAGTGAGCGTGAAGGAGGGGGACCTCTTCAGCGCGCTTGATCTCGCCTCGGTGAACCAGACGCTGTATGAGACCGGCTACTACAAGTCGGTCATCGTCCGCCCGGACATGAGGGAGATGGACAGCGGGAATTCCTTGGTCCCGGTGAGGATAGGCCTTAAGGCAAAGCCCCGCAACCTCACCGAGTGGAGCCTTGGCTACTCGACGGACGAGGGGCCCCGTGGCAGCGTCTCCTGGAAAAGGCCCTTCGCGGGAAGCCGCGGGCAGTCCTGGAAGTCTGCGCTCTCCGTCTCCGGGGTAACCCAGGCCGCGAACTTCTCCTACTACATCCCCCGGGAGAACCCGATTGACGACTATTACCGCCTCTCCGCCGAGTACCGCCACAAGGACCTCAACGACACCGAGTTCCAGAACCTCACCGTCGGCGGGCACTATTTCACGAGGACCCACGGCCGCTGGGAGAGGGACTACTTTATCGAGACCTCCTTCGAGTCCTATGATCAGTCCGATGACTCGGATGACGTCTTCCTCCTGATGCCGGGAGCAGAGATAAGCCGCCTGACGACCGACGGCACCACGGATCCGGCAAGCGGCGAGCGCATCCGCCTCTCGGCGCGCTTCTCATCAGAGAAGCTCCTCTCAGCCGAGGACTTCGTCATTCTTGACGCCTTCTACAGGCGGATCTGGTCGCCGACCGATGGCTCAAGGCTCGTGATCCGCGCCGAGCAGGGCGCCATCCTGGGATCCTCCATCGACGATGTCCCCTCGAGCCTCCGCTTCTTCGCTGGCGGCGACCAGTCGGTGCGCGGCTTCGGCTACGAGAAGATTTCCCCCAAGAACTCCGACGGCGAGCTGACGGGCGCCAAGTACCTCACCGTGGGCTCCGTCGAGCTGCAGGTGCCGGTCATGAACAAGGTGAGAATGGCCATCTTCGCCGACGCGGGCACCGCGACCAATGACTACGGCGATGACTCCGACGACATCAAAGTAGGAACCGGACTCGGCGTCCGCTACATCTCGCCCGTGGGACCCATCCGCGCCGACATCGGCGTCGGCGTCTCCGAGACGCATATTCCTATAAGGCTTCATTTCGGCCTGGGGCTTGATCTATGAGAATCCTCAGAATCTCTCTCTCCGTCATCGCGGCTGCCGTGCTCCTCACTCTCTCGCTCCTCTGCTGGATCATCGCGACCGAGTCCGGGACAGCGTTCCTTGTCGGGAAAGTCCCCGCCTTTGCGGACGGCCTCTCGCTTAAATACCGCGGCGGCACGCTCCTCCACGGCATTAAGGCAGACGACTTCTCGCTCTCTATTCCTGACACCATTGACGTTACGGCGAAGAGCCTCGATTTAGGCTGGGACATTTCCCTCTCTCCCCTCAAGGTTACCCTGAGCCGCCTTTACGGGGACTCACTTAAGATTAGGCTCATAACGCCTGAGGAGAGCGCAGAGGCTCCGGAGCCTCTGACCTGCGGCGCGCCGGGGCTCCCCGCGTGCCCGCCTCCCTCCTATATAGAGCTCCCGCTCGATATTGAAATCGGCGACGTGAAGCTCACAAAGCCCGCCTACCAGAGCGGCATCATCGACGTTACGGCAGACTCTCTCTCACTTAAGGGAGCGCTCAGCGGCCACACCATCACAGCGGATCTCCTCAGCGCCTCCGGGCTTGATGTGCACCTCAAGCCGGGCGATGGCGCTGAGCCTGCCGCGAAGGAGCAGGCCGCGGCCGCAGCAGCCGCAGAGGGAAAGCAGGCGAAGGCCAGGGATAAAGCGGAGCCTCAGAAGGGAGCGGCAGACGCGCCTTCTTCAGACTCAGCAGAGGGCGGCTTCGAGAAGCTCGCGGTCTTCATCCCCTTTGACATCAGGATAAAGGAGGCCGTCATTGACGGCGGCTACCGGATGGAGGGGCTCACGACCGGCAGGTCCCACCTGGAGCTCGCGGGGCGGGCCAACGCGGGCACCGTTGACGTCTACCGGCTCCTCGCGCACACCGAAAAGCTCGGCAGCATCACGCTCCGGGGGAGCATCGGGCTCACTGACTACATGTCGTTCGACGTCTCCGGGTATGACGCGGACGTCTCGGTGTTCATCCCGAAGGACATCCCGGTAAAGGCAGGCCCCATTCTCATCTCGCTCAACGGCACGCTGCAGGATCTCCGCGCTGATCTCAGGGCTGCGGTGAACGGCGGCTTCGTGAGGCTCGGCGCCTCCGGGAACGTCATCGGGGAGAACCTGCCATTTAAGGCATCGCTCCTCGGGAAGGGCCTCTCCTACGATATGCCCGGGCTCTCGCCGAAGCTCCAGAAAATCACCCTCGGCGCCAGGGGAGACCTCAGCAGGCAGGATGCCACACTCCGCCTTGACGGCTTCACCGCCGAGGACGTCCCGGCCGTTAAATATCTCACTGCGGATGTCGGGAATGACTCCGGGCTCATCATGGTTAAGGGCCTTAAGGCAGAGCTCAGGGACGGGAGCACAGTGAGCCTCGCCGGGAGCTCCGCGGATCTGAGGAGGGATCTTGCCGCAGTGCTGAAGGCTGAGTTTGACCTCCGCGACTTCTCGAATCTCGTGAAGGACCTGAAGGGGAACGCAAAGGGCACTGTTGACGGCACCTTCTCCATGAAGGGCGAGGGATTCGCGGCAGATCTCAAGGGGCTTAAGGTAAGGGGCTCCCTCATGGATCTGCCCCTCTCCGCCGACGCGGCGCTGAGCGCGAAGTACGGAAAGGATTTGACGCTCAGCATCCGGGAGCTCGTCCTCAGGAGCGGCAGCAACACAGTAGAGGCCTCCGGTACTGACAAAGACCTCGGCGTGAGGCTGAGCCTCCCCGTGATAGAGAAGCTCTATCCTGACGCGAAGGGGAGCGTCACAGGGAAAATTTCCGTGAAGGGCGGCATGAAGGATCCCGTGGTGAACGCTGAGATTGACATACCGCGCCTCAGGACTGCGGGCATTGAGGTCTCAGGGGGCTCCGTGAGGGCAGAGAGCCTTAAGCCCATGCAGAAGTCCGGGAAGCTTGCCGTAACTGCCACATCCCTTGTGGCGGGCGGACAGGACATCAGGCCGGATCTGAGGTTCTCCGGAACGGAGAAGAGCCACGAGCTCACGCTCTCCGCGGAAAGCGAGCTCCTCACACTGCGCCTCGCAGCGGCTGGCGGCATAAAGGGCGATGCCTGGAAGGGCTCCGTTAAGAGGCTTGATCTCACGAGCCCCGAGGGCAAATGGGGCCTCAGCGCGCCTCTTGGCCTCTCCTACGCCCTTAAGACCGGCGAGCTCAGGGGCGACGCGCTCTCCCTCATCTCCGGCAGCAGCGCCGTAAAGGTCTCTGACATCCGGGTGAAGGACGGCTCCGGGAGCCTTGCTGCGGAGATTAAGTCGTACGATTTCGCGCGCCTCAGGGCGTTCCTCCCGGAGGACCTGTCGCTCAGCGGGCTCTTTGACCTGAAGAGCACCGTTGCCTTCGGGAAGAAGGAGAACATCCTGGCTGACTTCAGGACGGGGAAGCTCACCGTCACCAAGGAGAAGACCAAAGTGTCGCTCGGTGGCATCGACGGAAAGGCCGCGCTCCGGGGCGGCGCGCTTGACGCGGGGCTCCGGATCTCAGGCGCGGGCGGCGGGCTCATCACGGCGGACGTGAAGGCGCAGAGCATCAGGGATTTAAGGAGCAGGCTCTCCGGAACGCTTAAGCTTCAGGATCTGAGTCTCGCCGAGTACCGCCCGCTCCTCGCCGACACGGTGAGGACCCTTGAGGGGCGCATCGGCGCCGATGTGAGGATCGGCGGAACGCTCGGGGAGCCCCGCCTTGACGGGAGCGTGAGGCTCCGCGGCGGAAAGGCGGAGACCCTGGAGAACCTGGTGAACGTCCATGACTTCACGGCGGACATCGACTTCAGCGGGCTTGACGCGTCAATAAAGTCATCGCTGAAGTCAGGCGCTGACGGGACGCTCGGCGTGAACGGCAATGTCAGCATCAGGGGCGGGGCGCCTAAGGGAACCGTTACGGTGAGGACCACGCATTTCCCGGTGGGGCTCCTGGACTTCGGCACTGCGCATCTCACATCCAATATCACGGCGAAAATGGACGGGGCAGTGAGCGTGAACGGCGACGCGGAGATAACCGATACGCTCCTTGGCATGGGCTCAGTCCCGGAGAACGGCGTCGGCGAGTCTGACGACATCATCGTGGCGGGCTCCGAGAAGGCAAAGCTTAAAATGGCAGGCGGCGAGCCCCCCTCAGACCTCAGCCTCAACCTTGCGGTTAAGCTCGGGGATGACGTCAGGGTCGACGCCATGGGATTCAAGTCCGGTCTTTCGGGAGGCGTGAAGATCGTGCAGAAGCCCGGCAAGCCCCTCGGCATCTTCGGGAAGATCTCGGTCGAGAACGGCCGCTACCGCTCGATGGGTCAGAACCTCCTCGTCGAGACCGGCGAGGTGCGCTTCTCCGGCACTCCTGACAGCGGGCTCATCAACGTGCAGGCCATCAGGAATCCCACAACCATCGACGATGACGTGAAGGCCGGCATCAAGGTCTACGGCCCGATACAGAAGCCCAAGGTCAGCGTCTTCTCCGAGCCGGAGCTTGACGAGAGCGAGGCGCTCTCCTATATTCTCCGCGGGCACGGCACGGACGGTGAGTCCGACACCGGAAGCCTCGCCAAGTCCATGATGATCTCCGCCGTTCTCTCGGTCGTCGGTGGCTCGGTAACCGGCATGCTCGAGACCTTCGGCGTGCGCGACGTCGAGCTTGACACCACCGGCAAGGACGACAATACCAAGGTCAGCATCTCCGGATATGTGGCCCCGAGGCTCAGAGTGCAGTACGGCATCGGCATTTTTGATTCCGCGTCCGAAGTAAGCGTAAGATATGACCTCGCGCGGGATTTGTACGTGCGCTTTGTAAGCGGCCTCTCGCAGGCGGCGGATCTCGTTTATACCCTGGAATTTGACTGAGCGGTGCTGAAATGAACTACAGATGCGTATTTTTCATGAAGAATGACGGAAGCGGCGCCTCTTTCGCGGGGAGCGTCCTCCCTGAGATCCTGAGCTCGGTCTTCGTGAAAATCGGGAGCCCTGACGCCACGGCCTACGCGCCTGACGGCGGCAGGGCGGATCTGCCCGATCCCGCCATGGCCAGGATTTTCCCGGACTTCAGCATCCTTGCCTGCGACCGCACCATGAGGAACATCAGGCTTTACGCCTCATCATTCATGAGGCAGGGCTTCATTGTTCCAGGCGGCATAAGCCAGGGAGCGCTTGCCTTGGTTAGGGAGAGGATCATTGATGAGTCGGCAGATCTCCTCTTCCCCGACCGGGGCATGAGCGAGGCCCCGAACTTCCGGGAGCTCTCCTGGTCCTGCAGCAGGATGTTTGAGAGCCTCGCTGACGACGCGTCGGCCTGGCCGTGGAAGGAGGAGAGTGAGAGCGCGCAGGGAGCGGTACCATACTGCCTCAGGGTCGCAGCCGAGCCTGACTGCTTCAGGCTGAGGGGCTATGACGATCCCTTCTTCAGCTATGAGTCGCTCCTCAGGGGTTATTTCACCGATGACAGCCGCGACACGCTCAATTCCGGCATGCATCTCCTCCGGGCGGATCACACCTCCTCGATCCTCTACCGGAGCAGCCAGAGGCAGACCGCGCTCAAGGCGTTCGGCGTCTTCAACCGCTGGTTCTCCTACAGCCGCGAGGACGTGTTCGGCAAGGGAACCATGCTGCCTCTCTCGGGGCGCCGGGTGAACTTCCGCACTGAGATCCTCCGCGAGGTCCCTGCCATGGTGCCGTATGCGAACCCCTGGAAGGACGGTGAGAGGATCCAGGTGAGCAAGGACAGCAGGAGCGTCTTCGTGAGCGAGGGCGGCTGGATCATGTCATCAACCGAGGAGCTTTCCAGGGCCCCCGATCCGGCGCTCTGCCCCAACACCGCGGGCGAGTTCAGGCAGGCCTATCCCGCGAGGGACTAGCCGGCGCTCACCGGGGCATCCTTCCGCGCCATTCTCATCCGCTGCTCCCGACAGGCCTCCGCCGGGATGGCAGGACTTTTGATATCATACCGGGATCCCTGGACGGGAGTCAGTGAAGGAGCAGAGAGATGGTGAACGGCAGCGGCATGAAGTTTTTCTTCTACGATCTTGAGACCTTCGGCAGATACCCGTTCCGCCTCAGGCAGGCCGAGTTCGCCTACTGCGTGACCGACAGTGAGTTCAACCTCATAGACGGACAGAGCGGCGCGCTCTACTGCGCCATGCCGCCCGATCTCCTCCCCGATCCCGGGTCAGTCATGGTTACCGGCATCACCCCGCGCGAGGCGGCGGAGAAGGGCTTCCGGGAAAACGAGTACGTAAAAAGGATTATCGCCTCCTTCCCCGACAGCAATGTCTGCTTCACCGGCTACAACAATGTGAAGTTCGATGACGAGTGCATGCGGGCGCTCTTCTTCAGGAACTTCGAGGATCCATACCTGATGAGCAGCTACTTCAGGAGCTACTCGAGGCTCGACATCCTCCCTCTCGTAAGAGCCTGCCACGCGCTCTTCCCTGAGACCTTCCGCGCCGCCGTGAAGGATGACGGCACGCCGTCGTTCCGGCTCACCGAGCTCACTGATCTCAACAATCTCAACCATGAGCACGCCCATGAGGCGCTCTCCGACGTGATGGCGACCATCGCTGTCGCCGGGCTCATCAGGAAGCGGCAGAGTGCCTTCTGGGATCTCTTCTTCAGGATGAGAATCAAACAGGAGTTCTCCGCGGAGGCGGACCGCCTCATAGCTCTCCGCCGTCCGGCCTTCGCCGTCTCAACCTCGTTCCCCGGGCAGAGCTCATACTCAGCGCTCGTCCTCCCGCTCATGAAGGTGAACGTCTCCGGGGCGGAGAAGGTCGCGTGCCTGAACCTTTCGGAGGATCCCGCAAGGCTCCTCGAGCATCCGGAGCTCACGTCATTCAGCATGCGCCGGGTGTTCGATGAGGCGGCAGGGCACTCCAAGGGCATATTCCTCTCTGACTTCAACATTGTGCTCTTCAATGAGAACCGCTGCGAGTGCCTCTTTGACATCAGCCTGCTCTCAAAGGAGAGGGCTGCGGAGCTTCACCTGGATATGGCAGCCGCGGAGCGGAACGCCGCCGTATACCTCCGGGACATCGCGAAGGCAAAGCTCGCGGTCAGGGCGCTCACGGAGAAGGACACACTCGACAACGCTCCTGACACGCGGAAGAGGAGCGCGGAGGAGTGCCTCTATGACGGCTTCATCTCCCGCGAGGACAAGGAGCTTGAGAGGTACTTCCTCTCGCTTGAGAGGAAGGATCCCCGGGCGATGCTTGACGTAGTCTTTGAGGACGATAGGCTCAACCGCATGGTAAAGCCCTACTTCGCGAGGAACCTTGAGGAGCAGCTGACCCCTGAGGAGCTTGAGAGGTGGCGCGGCTACTGCCGGAGGCACATCAGGGCGGAGAGCGGCGCGTACCTCGCGAGGATCTCCGAGCTCGAGAATGAGTACGCTGATGACAGCGCAAGGCTCGCGCTTCTCCGTGAGCTCCGCACGCTTGCAGACTGCGAGTGAGAGATCCTGGGACTCGGAGCCTTACTGATTAATCATCTTTGATGGTAAAATCCTGGGATAACCATTTCCTCTCAGGATTTTGTCAATGTCTGAAGTAAACGTCTGCTTTGCCTCCGATGACCGCTACAGCAAGTACATGTACACGGCCATGCTGTCCCTTCTCCTCAATACCAAAGCCTTCGTGCACTTCTTCATCTTCGACGGAGGCATCAGGGAGGAGAACAGGAAAATCCTCGCGGGTCTTGCCGGGAAATACCAGTGCTCGGTGGAGATTGTCGAGTTCCCGGAGAAGCTCAGGAACATGTTCCCTGACACCGAAAAGCACCTTTCGGCCGCGATTTACTACAGGCTCTACGCCGCGACGTTCATCCCCTCGGCAGAGCGCCTTATCTACATCGACTGCGACACGCTCGTCGTGGGCGACATCGAGAAGCTCTACAATACTGACCTCAAAGGCATGTGCATCGCCGCGGTCCCCGACGGGAATGCGAAAAAGCATATCGAGAGGCTGAAGCTTGAGCGGTACATCAACTCCGGAGTCCTCCTCATGGACCTCAAAGCATTCAGGGAGCAGCATATCGAGGATGAGTTCACTGCCTACATCAGGGACTACTCCGCAAAAATAAACGCGTTTCCGAAGCTTGTGAGGAAGTACATCACTGATCCCGAGAGACTTGCGGAGTTCGCTGCGCTGGAGGCGAGGGCCGAGTCACACGAGGACGGTGCTCTGAAGAAGATAGGGAACTTCATCAGTGCCTGTGACAATAAGTCCGGCCTCGGAGACGCGAAGGTGAAGGAGCTGACGGAGGGCCTCCTGGAGTATAGCGACGGACTTGACCATCTTGATTTCCCGGATCAGGACGTAATCAACTGCGTGCTGAAGGACCGGACCCTCTATCTCGACAAGTCCTGGAATGTGCAGACCATCGGGCGCCACAGATCCTATATCGCGGGCTTCGACAAACCCGAGTCAGAGAAGAACATCATCCACTACATCGTCAGGAAGCCCTGGCGCTACCACTGCCATTCGCCTTATCAGGGGCTCTGGTTCTCATACTTCGCGAAGACCCCCTGGAAGCTGCAGGCGCTTTACTGGTACGTCATCCGCCTCATCAAGTTCTTCTACTACAGGCGGGATGTCGGCGCGGATGAGCTCTGGTACAGGATCCTCGGAGTCGATGCCATAAAGTGCAGGACCGAGAAGGATGCTGACGGTCATGAGCACGTCGTGGAGCGCAGACTGTTCGGCATCAGGCTCTGATGTAAATCCCCGCATTATCCCCGGCGGTCCTGCGGCTGTGCTGAGGCAGCAGCGCCGCCGGGCTCATTCAGGGAGCAGGGGCCACTGTGATAGCCATGCCGAAAGCCCCGTGTTTTGGGGGGTGGACCAGCATGGCGGGGTGCTTTATGTACGGATAGGGACTCGCTGGCTGCTGGCGGAGATGCAGCGGCTCCGCGGCCCTGCAGACAGCAGGAATCGGACCGGATATGAAATTGCTCCGCCTGTTCAGCTGTCACGCCTGTCTTTCGGAGCGCTGCTGCTGACAAACAGATTCAGGAAAGGCCTCAGAGTCAGAAGGCAAAAGTTCAGCAGCCTCTCGGCAATTATGCCGCCTCCGACCTTCGACATAATATAGTGCTTCACCCACGTGCATTTTTTCACTCTCCATCTCAGTGTCCGCAGCCAGGGTTTTCTGGGACCGGTAAAATGAAACAGGATTCCCTTCTTTATCTCATCAGGGCTGTTGGACTGGGTATTGAATGAGACATCACAGAGAGTTTTCTGCTCGCTGCCCAGAATCATATTGATTATGTCCTGATCAAAATACACCAGCTCCCCGGCCCGTTCTGCAGCCAGATCCAGCGCTTTCTGCATGAATCCGAATTCATGAAGGGCCTTTAAGTTAAGCAGAAGCACTCCGGAGTTGATGTAGTTCTCAGTTATGTCCGTCATGCTGTCAGCATCGCTGTCCAGAACTCCTCCCAGCAGCTTTACGGTCTTCAGTTTTTCAAAGACCGGCTCCAGTGATTTGTTTGCAACGATATCAATGTCGAGATAGAGAACTCTTTCAACGTGCCGCTGGATGTAGAGGATTTCAGTCAGAAACAGCCGCGTGTAGGCATCAAATGATCCGGCAAACGGCTCAAATTTCCTGTCCTTTTCCAGTTTCTTCAGTTCGTTTTCAGTATCAAATTCAATGAATTCAATCGTATTTCCGGGGTTGATGCTTATGTTGTTTTTAATGCGTAACTTCTGATTTTCTGTAATGCTTGAATAAACTACATAAAAAACAATATTTTTTGGGGTGTGAAATGATATTGAATTAAACAAAGGTGGTATGTATTCAGCGTATCTTGAATTTGTACATACGACTATATTATTGCAGTCACTGTCACCCATATGTGATTATCCCTTTGCAGAAAGCTGAACTGACTTGATTTGTCAGTCTAAAGGGCCTGACTGGGCAAGTCAAGTCAGGGTATTTGATGCAGGCTGATAATGCCTGTCCTGTGCGAAATCCGGAGCAGTGCGTTTGACATAGCCATGCTTTCCAATTAGGATTTTGCTGCAGATTTGCAGTAAATTCCTAATATAACAGGGCTCATTCATGACAGAGTATATACGGCGGGACCGGTATCTCCGGCAGCTCATCTCCAAAAAGGACAGCGGCGAGGTGAAGATCATCACCGGCCTCAGGCGCTGCGGCAAGTCATGGCTCCTCGGGAAGCTTTATCATGACTGGCTGACTGGGCAGGGAGTACCGGAGGATCACATCGTTTCAATATCGCCGGATGGGCAGGACCTGCAGCCCGGAGCTGACCTTCCCGATCCTCTGCGGCTGATTCATTGCCTGAGGGAGCGGATCCGGGATGACGGGCGCTATTACGTGTTTCTCGACGGGCTTCAGAAGGTCCCGGGCTTTGAGCGGACAGTGAACGGCCTTAATGCCCGTGACAATGTCGATGTCTATATCACCGGATCAGACTCTGAGTTTATCTCAGGCGGCACAGGCACTCTCCTGAGGGGACGCTGCGATGAGGTGAGGGGCTTTCCGCTCACATTCAGTGAGTTCTCTGAAGGGCGGCATGAGCAATTGAGCGAACTCTGGAAGGAGTACTGCACCTTCGGCGGCATGCCGGAGATCATGGGCCTCGGGACGCCTCTGGAGAAGAGGGATTGTCTGGCGCGCCTCTGGGACATGATCTGCCTCGATATCGCTCAGAGGAGCCATATAAGGAAGCGGCAGGCGTTTGAAGGCGTCGCGGATCTGCTCTGCTCCTCTGTCGGATCACCAGCGAACCCCAGCAGGATATCAGCCTCTCTCAAAAACCGTTCGAATCTCAGCGTGAGCGACGATACTGTCCGCTCCTACCTTGGTGCGCTTGAGAAGGCACTCCTCTTCAGCGTGGCACGCCGCTTCAGCATCAGGGAGAGAAGATACTCAAGGAACATCAGGAAGTACTTCATCCCGGATACGGGGCTCCTCAGTGCCGGGACGGGCTTCAGGCAGCAGGATTTTCCTCACGTCATGGAGAACATCGTGTTCAATGAGCTGCTCGCCAGAGGCTGGAGAGTTGATACGGGCATCGTTGAGTCCCGGGAGAGCAGGGACGGCAGGCAGATCTTCTGTCAGCGGGAAGTGGACTTCATCGCTGAAAAGGGATCGGACAGGGTCTATATACAGCTGGCATCCGCTCTCACTGATGAGGCGGAGAAGGAATTGGTGACGAGGCCTCTCAGGATGATCCGCGACTCCTTCCGGAAAATCGTCATCGTGGGGAGCGACATTGCCCCGTATACGGATGAGTTCGGGATTTCCTGCATTGGGCTCTTTGACTTCCTGCTTGATGAGAAGGCGCTCTGACAGTCTCCAGTCGAAATTTGCTGCAAGCTTGCAGTAAATTTCGACTGGGCTCTCTTTGCAGTCCCGTCTCTGCCTTTCCTGGTATCAATATGCAGACGCAGCAGCGCGAAGTGACAGAAAAGGCGGGCAGAAGCAATGCCTCTGCCCGCCCTGTCAGGGTCCTGCGGCTAAAGCGCTAGAGCGCCTCTACCTGCTTCCTGGTGGCCTCGAGCTTCTGGAGCTCGGACTTCGCGTCAGCGAGCTTCTGGCGCTCCTTCCCGATGACCTCGGCCGGAGCCTTGCCGACGAACGCCTGGTTCGAGAGCTTCTTCTCGCCCCTGGCGACGTCGTTCTTCCTGGCCTCGATCTCCTTGTCGATTCTCCTGAGCTCCTGATCCTTGTCAACGACTCCCTTCAGGGGAACCAGGACCTCGGTGTCAGCGTTCAGCAGGCGGCTTGCGGCGAACGGCCTCTCGGCATCCTTCGCGAGGCTGCTTACCGACTCAAGGGAGGCGAGCTGCGCGAGGTTCCTGAAGTTGTCCTCCGCGATCCTGTCATCGCCGTTCGAGGAGATGAGGAGGGCGGAGAGCTTGTGGGTCGGGGAGAGGTTGTACTCGGCCCTGATGTTTCTGACGGCGATGATGAATGACTTGAGGAACTCCTGCTCCTTGAGGGCCTTCTCGTCAACCTGCGACGCGTCATACTCAGGGAAGTCCTTCAGCATGATGGTGTCGCCTTCCTTCACGTCCATGATGAGCGGGGCGATGTTCTGCCAGATCTCCTCGGTGATGAACGGAATGATCGGGTGGGCGAGGCGGAGCGTGGTCTCAAGCACATGGAACAGGGTCGAGAGGGCAGCGTCCTTCTCGTCCTGCTCTCCGTGCCAGAGGACGGGCTTGGTGAGCTCAAGGTACCAGTCGCAGAACTGGTTCCAGAGGAACTCGTAGATGACGCCGGCGGCCTGGTCGAAGCGGTAGGAGTCAACGGCGGCCCTGAAGTCCCTGATGGCGTACTGGAGCTTGGTCCTGATCCAGCGGTCGGCGAGGGAGAGCTTGAGGTTCCCCTCAGCCTTCGGGTTGCCCTTGTCCTTGTTCATGAGGACGTAGCGGCTCGCGTTCCACAGCTTGTTGCAGAAGTTGCGGTAGCCCTCGAGGCGCTTCATGTCCCAGTTGATGTCGCGGCCGGTGGAGGCGAGCGCTGCGAGGGTGAAGCGCAGGGCGTCGGTGCCGTAGGCCTCGATGCCGTTCGGGAACTGCTTTCTGGTGCGCTTCGCGACCTTCTCGGCCATCTGCGGCTGCATCATGTTGGCGGTGCGGTTCTTAACCAGCTGATCGATGCTGATGCCCTCAATCATGTTGAGAGGATCGATGACGTTGCCCTTGGACTTCGACATCTTCTTGCCTTCCTCGTCGCGGATGAGGCCGGTAACGTAGACGGTCTTGAAGGGAACCTCATGGCGGAAGTGGAGGGTCATCATGATCATCCTGGCAACCCAGAAGAAGATGATGTCAAAGCCGGTTACGAGGACGTCGGTCGGATGGAAGGTCTTAAGCTCAGGGGTGTCGTCAGGCCAGCCGAGGGTCGAGAAGGTCCAGAGCGCGGAGCTGAACCAGGTGTCGAGGACGTCCTGATCCTGCTTAAGGACAACCGCGCTGTCGAGGCTGTACTTGCTCCTTACCTCCTCCTCGCTGCGGCCGACGTAGACCTTTCCGTCATTGTCGTACCAGGCGGGGATTCTGTGGCCCCACCAGAGCTGGCGGGAGATGCACCAGTCCTGGATGTTCCTCATCCAGGCGAAGTACATGTTCTCATACTGCTTGGGGACGAAGGTGATGCTGCCGTCCTCGACTGCCTTGATGGCGGGCTCGGCGAGGGGCTTGGTCCTTACGTACCACTGGCTGGTGAGGTACGGCTCGATGGGCACTCCGCCCCTGTCGCCGTACGGCTGCATCATGACGTGGTCCTCGATCTTCTCGAGGAGACCAAGCTTCTTAAATTCCTCGACGACGAGATCGCGCGCCTTGTAGCGGTCAAGCCCGCGGAACTCCTCGGGGATGTAGCTGTCATAGACGTCAGAGGGCTCGCCGTTGATGTCGTAGACCTCGGCCTTGTCCACGATCCTGGCGTCCTCGGTGAGGACGTTGATCATGGGGAGCGAGTGGCGCTTCCCGACCTCGTTATCGTTGAAGTCGTGCGCCGGGGTGATCTTCACGCAGCCGGTTCCCTTGGTCATGTCGGCGTGCTCGTCGCCCACGATGGGGATGGGACGGTTGACGAGCGGGAGGATGACCTTCTTCCCGATGAGGTAGTCATACCTCGGATCCTTGGCGTTCACCGCGACGGCGGTATCGCCGAACATGGTCTCCGGACGGGTGGTCGCGACGATGATGTAGTCCTTGCCGTCCTTCGTTGTTACGCCCTTCTCCAGGGGATAGCGGAGGTGCCACATGTGACTCTGCACCTCGCGGTTCTCGACCTCAAGGTCGGAGATGGCGGTGCGGAGCTTCGGATCCCAGTTGACGAGCCTCTTGCCGCGGTAGATGAGGTTCTCGTCATAGAGCCTGACGAACACCTCCCTTACGGCGCGGGAGAGGCCCTCGTCCATGGTGAATCGCTCGCGCGACCAGTCGACGGAGTCGCCGAGGCGCCTCATCTGCTTCGTGATGGCGCCGCCTGACTTCGCCTTCCACTCCCAGACCTTCTCGATGAACTTCTCGCGGCCGTAGTCCTGGCGGGTCTTGTGCTCCTCAGCTGCGATCTTGCGCTCGACGACCATCTGGGTCGCGATGCCGGCATGGTCGGTTCCTGCCTGCCAGAGTGTGTTCTCGCCGCGCATCCTGTGATAGCGGATGAGGATGTCCATGATGGTCTGCTGGAAGGCATGGCCCATGTGGAGGACACCGGTTACGTTGGGAGGAGGAAGGGCAATGCAGAATGCACCGCGGTCGGTTCTGCCGTTTGGCTTGAAGCAGCCGCTTTCTTCCCAGCGGCGGTAGATTTCCTGTTCTGACGCGTTTGAATCGAAAGTATTGTCCATTATCGATGTTCCCGGCAGCAACCGGCAGGGCCGGCGCCTTAGTGTTTCCAACTTCGCGTCCCGCATTCAGGCGGGATGCTCAAAAAATAAAAAGCCGCGCCTTTTCCTTATTGCGCGGCGCCGAAATGTTAAGCTTTTTAAGGCTTTTTTTCAATTTGCGCCCTCAAAAGCGCGGTAGAAGACCTTATTGCCTGACGCGGCAAATTCCTTCCAGCGCCTCCTCGACCTCTCCTTTGAGGAGCTGTCAGGCGCGACGCACTCGAATACCAGCCTGAAAGGGCGGAGGTTCTGGAGGGGCAGCTCCACTCCGAACTCGAACACCGCGCTCCGGGGGACCCTCGGGCGGGGGAGCCAGCCGTACTCGATGGGGGCCGCGGCAGACTCCGGAGTGTCGGAGAGCGCGCCCGCGATGAGGCGCCCCGGGGTGAGCCAGAGCCTTCCCTCGAGATCCGCCGCGGTGTCCCGGGAGTCGGTGAGGAAGTAGAGGCTGTCATCCGGGCGGAAGAGCCTCCCCGGCCTTCCCCTCTGATCCTTCCAGGGGGCCTCATTCGCGGGATCCCCAGGGAGGAGCCTTGAGGCGAGGAGCGCTCCCGCGAGCCTCCTCCCCTCCTCTGTCATGGCGCCGAAGGGCTCCGTCTCGGGAAGCCCGATGAAAATCACGATGCTCAATTCTTTCCCCTGTGCCAGAGCTCCCTTACTCCTCTCCTTTTCCCTCGACACCGAACCCGTCCGCCGGGCCCTCGGCGTCAAAGGCGAGCACCGTGCCGCCGCGGCGGTCGCGGATGATGCCGCGCGAGAGATCGATGAGGTAGGAGAGGAGGAGCGAGGCGGGGCGTCCGGTAGGCCCCTTGATCCCCCTGGAGTTCCAGCCGGTCCCGGCGATGTCGAGGTGCGCCCAGGTGCCGCTCTTCGGCCTGAAGTTCTTGAGGAACTCGGCTGCGGTCACGGGGCTTGCGTCGCGCCCGGCGCTCTGCAGCACGTCGCCGGTCTCAGCCTTAAGGAGCTTCGCGTAGGCCCTGGAGAGCGGGAGGCGCCAGACCAGGTCGCCGGTCCTGATGCCTGAGGCGATGAGGGCCTCGGCAAGGCCGTCGTCATCGGTCATGAGGCCGCTCATCTCGTGCCCGAGGGCGATGACGCAGCCGCCGGTGAGCGTCGCGATGTCAATGGTTACGGCCGGATTGTACCTCTCCGCGTAGGAGAGCGCGTCGGCGAGCACCATCCTGCCCTCTGCGTCAGTGTTGACCACCTCGACATTGAGCCCGTTCTTCATGGTGATGATGTCGCCCGGGCGGTAGCAGAGCCCTCCCGGGATGTTCTCTGCGCCGCACATGAGGCCTACCACGTTCAGAGGGAGGTGCATGTCGATGATCGACTTCATCACGCCGTACACTACGGAGGCGCCGCACTTGTCGAACTTCATCTCGTCCATGCCGGCGGCGGGCTTCAGGGAAAGTCCGCCGGAGTCAAAGCAGAGCCCCTTGCCGATAAGGACCACCGGCTTCTCGTCGCCGGCGCCGCGGTAGCTTACCGCCGCCATAAAGGGAGGGTAGGGCGATCCGGCGGCCGCAGCGAGGTAGCCGTTCATCCCCTGCTCCTCAAGCTCCTTCTGCCCCAGGATCTCGACGGTTACCCCGTCTCCCTCAAGGGAGCGGGCCATGTCCGCGAGGTACTCCGGGTGGCAGACATTGCCGGGTACGGATGCAAGATCCCTCGCGGCCATGACGGCCATTGCGGAGTGGAAGCCGCCGGAGAGGCCGTCCTGGCAGTTGTCAGCAAGGTCCCTGCTCTCCTCTCCGGGGTAAACGTAGACCATCGTCCCGGAGAAGTCGCGCTTTTCCGGGGCCGACTTCCAGGAGGAGCTGAAATAGCTTCCCTCAATGAGGGCCTCGGTGCTGAGCCTTACCCTCTCGTCGTTGACGAGCTCCCCGCAGGGAACTGCGGGCAGGGCATTGACGATGTCCACCGCTCCGGCTGCCGAGACCGCCTTTCCTGCCGCGGAGGAGAGCGCTGCGAGAGTCTCCTGGTCGAGCTCCCCTTCCTTCCCGGTGCCGCAGAGCACCACGGTTCCCTTCTTCCCGGACACCAGCACGCGGATCTCGCCCTTCTTCGGGGTGAGCCCGTTCAGGAACGCGGCCGATACGAGGTCGCTGATGCCTGATATGCCGTCAAGGGCGGAGGCCTTCTCTGCGTCATCCGAGACCGGGACAATCCACGCCGTGTCGGTTACGTACTCAGGAACGCCGAGCGTTACGGCAGGCGCGTCGCTCCCGACATCAGACTCGAAGAGCACCGACTCATCGCTCTCCTTGTTAAGCGGAAAGGCAATCCTGAATGACGCGTCCCTCAGATCCCCGTAAAAAGCGCTCCCCTGCATGATTCTCTCCTCAATGTTTCCTGCCCGGGCGGGCAGCAGTGATATTGTATCCTCTGCGCATCTCCTGCGCCAAAATCGCGTGTCCTTCGCAGTATGCGAGGATGTCTGCCTCGCTGCCGGCAAATCTCCCCTCAGACGCTCATTGAAAGTCCTCTGGTCTGATATAATCGGGGCGGCATCAAACGGACGATACAAGTGATTCTATCCAGATACATATTCAACTCAACCCTGAAGATATTCCTCGGAATTCTTCTTGCCTTCATGCTGGCTGTCTCGGGCAACTCGCTTGTCTCGTTCCTTTCCCAGGCCGCGAAGGGCGAGGTACCGGCGCAGCTCATCTCGTCGCTGGTGCTGCTCTCCCTGCCGCTCCTCACCACCTACCTGGTGCTTTTCACCTTCTCCATCGCGGTGGTGTCGGCGATAGGCGGCCTGAGCTCCAACAACGAGCTCGTCGTCATGAAGACCTCCGGATACACCCCGGCGAGGCTGCAGCTCGTCATACAGATGCTTGCCTGGCTCGTCGCCGCCGCGGCTCTCGCGAACTCGGTCTGGCTAGCCCCCGCCTCGGAGGGTAAGAAGCTTGCCCTCATCGAGCAGGTGAAGTCGGATCCGGGCTCCTTCATGCTTGCCCCGGGAAAGTTCATGACCTTCACCAGCGGGCGTGAGCCCGTGACCATTTACGTCAGCGGCATGGACACGAAGCAGGAGCTTGAGGAGGAGAAGAGCCTTAAGAATCTCGACGGCTACAGCAACCTTCATGACGTGAAGATCATCGAGGGCTTCGTGAGCGGCGTTACCGTCGCTGAGCACGGCTACATCAGCCGCGACGAGAACGGCATGATCAACGTTACGCTCCTCAACGGCACGCGCTACAGCGGCCCGGACGAGAAGAACCGCTACAGCAGCACCACGTTCAAGAGGTTCAGGACCGTGCTGAACGAGCACAAGGACGAGGAGCACAAGAGCAAGATCTACGCGGTCCCGACCTGGCAGCTCTTCGAGCCTGATGAGCAGAGCGGGAGCCTCTATGTCTCCGAGCTCGAGTGGAGGCTCGTCCTGCCTCTCAGCATCCCCCTGATGGCGTTCATCATCGTCCCCATATCCTCGTTCAACCCCAGATCCGGGAGGACCGGCCGCTACCTCATAACGGTGTCGATCTGCTTTGTCTACTTCTTCTGCCTCCTCGGCGTGAGGGCCGGCATCGAGCACGGGGTAATCCCGGCGGCTCCCGGCCTCCTCATCGTCCCCGCGGTATTCTTCGTTGCCCTGGGCAGCGCCTTCAACGTCCCGTTCAAGCGCTACATCAGGGCCATGCTCAGGGGCAGGAGGGACGCCCGTGCAGAGAGGCGCGAAGCGTCCGGCGCCGGAAAGGAGAAGGACACGCCTGCAGGCGGGAAGGGAGGCTCAGATGAATAGCATCGTCAGGCAGGCGGCAGGCATCCTGTTCGGCTTCACCATCACCGAGCGCTACATCTTCAGGATCGTAACGAGATGGTTCTTCATGCTGACCTTCTTCGTCATCGGGCTTTCCTACCTGATGAAGTGCGCGGATCAGATCCACAACGTGGGAGAGGGCGCCTACACCATGCTGACAATGGCCGAGGTCTGCGCGCTGAAGCTTCCCCGCGACTTCGTGCAGTTCCTCCCCTTCATCGCCCTCACGGCGAGCGTCATCGGGCTGGCGCTGCTCCAGAGGTCGTCGGAGCTCGTAATCATCCAGTCATCGGGGCTCTCCAAGATCAGGATCGTGTCCGCGACGCTCAAGGCCATGATCATTCCGGTAATCATCGCGGGCGCCGTCTCCGAGCTCGCGGTCCCGGTGTGCGAGCTGGAGTCTGACGTCATCAAGTACACGGCGCTCCGCCAGACCAGCATGACCTCAAGAATCAACAGGATCTGGTTCCACGAGACCGGGAAGATCCTGCAGTTCACCGTGGTGGGGCTCAACGGCGATGTGTATGACGCGGATCTCCTTGTCCTCAAGGGGAACACGCTTGAGAGCTACTCGCACGCCAAGCAGGGGCACTGGGAAGACGGCGTCTGGCACATGACTGACATAACGAAGCAGAGCTGGGGGAAGGACTCCTTCAAACTGGAGCGCCTCCCGAAGGAGGACTGGGACCTTGTGATAACGCCGCAGAAGCTCGGGAAGCTCAACGTCGCGCCTGACGAGATGTCCGCGTACTCCCTCTACGCCTACATCTCCTATCTCCGCGAGAACCATATTGAGAGCGCCAAGTTCGAGTCCGAGTTCTGGCGCAAGGTCGCCATGCCCTTCGGCGTCATCGCCATGATTCTCCTGGCGGGCTTCGCTGGCTTCATCACGGCGCGCTCGGTTACGCTCTTCGTGAGGCTCCTGCTCGGCATCGGAATCGGAATGGCCTTCTACCTCTCCACCTCGCTCGCGGTGCCGATGTCCGTGGTATACGGGCTCAACCCGGTAATCGCGACGCTCTCGCCTGATCTCATATTCGGCTGCCTGGGCATCTGGCTCCTCAGGAGGGGCTTCAGGAGCTAGCCCGCTGCGCCGGGGCCCAGTTCCCGGCGCTCTTCAGGCAGTTTCTGCCTTGATTCAGGCACACAAAAAAAAACGGGCGCACTGCTGCGCCCGCATTTTTTTATTCCATTCCGCCCCGGATCAGGGGCGGATGGGAGACTCTTACTTGTCGCTCTTCAGCGCATAGCGGTAGATGAGGCCGCCGATGACAGCGCCGATGATGGGCATAACCCAGAAGAACCAGAGCTGTCCCAGAGCCCAGTCGCCCTGGAAGATGGCAACAGCGGTTGAGCACGCTGGGTTTACGGAGGTGTTGGTTACCGGGATTGAGACGAGGTGGATGAGTGTCAGGCAGAGGCCGATGGCGAGAGGGCCGAATCCTGCCGGAGCGAGCTTGTCAGTCGCGCCGCAGATGACGAGGAGGAAGATGCAGGTCGTGACGATCTCGGTTACCGCGCAGGCGAGGAAGCCGTAATGCTCGGGGAGTGCTCGCCGTAGCCGTTGGAGGCGAAGCCTGCGGCAGCGTCGAAGCCTGCCTTGCCGGTCGCGATGATGTAGAGGAAGAAGGCAGCGAGGATGCCGCCCAGGACCTGGGCGACGATGTAGCTCACGATTTCCTTCGGATCATTGAACCTGCCTGCTGCGGCAAGGCCGAGGGTTACGGCCGGGTTGAAGTGGCCGCCTGAGATCCCGCCGACGGCGTAGGCCATGGTGAGGACGGTGAGTCCGAAGGCGAGGGCTACTCCGCCGTAGCCGATGCCGTGAGTTACGCCGCAGGCGAAGAGCGCGCTTCCGCAGCCGCCGGCAGGTGCAATTTTAGATAAAAATGTGATTATCCTCCAATGGCCCCCGGCCATCTTGCATACTGCAAGTCGCCTGGCCCGCAGAGCGGAGCAATTCGCGGTTGTCAGGCCTTGCCCCGGTCATGTATAATGTGCCGATACTGCCCGGGTGGTGAAATTGGTAGACGCGGAGGATTCAAAATCCTCAGGTAGCAATACCGTGTCGGTTCAAGTCCGACCCTGGGCACCATTCATGATTTCTCCTGTCCCCATCCCATCAGCCTTACGCTCTGTTTCAGTGCCTCCTGCATGGTTATTGCCCCTTTTCACCATGGCGGTGCGCGCTTTCGGATTTTAATCATATAAAATCTGTTCCGCTGTCGTATAATCGGACGCAGTTACAGTAAAAAGTTCCTTTCTTGGGGGTATTTTCATGAAGCTCAGAAGAATTTCAGCCATGCTGGCAGCTCTCTGCGTTCCCTTCGCGGTACAGACCGCCTCTGCGGAAAAGATCGTCGTCGGCAGCGAGTGCACCTATCCTCCCTTCGAGTACGTCAATGACGGCAAGATCGAGGGCTACGACATCGACATCATGAACGCCATCGGCAAGGTTGAGGGATTCGAGCCTGAGTTCCACAACATGCCCTTTGACAGCATTCTTCCAGCGATCATGACCAACCAGATTGACGTCGGCGCGTCAGGCTTCGACATCACCGAGGAGAGGAAGAAGAAGGTCGACTTCGCCGGCCCCTACCATTTCCCCTACATCTCCGTCGTCATCCGTGAGGCTGACAAGGACAAGCTCAAGACCAAGGAGGATCTGAAGGACAAGAGGCTCTGCGTCCAGATCGGAACCACCGGCGCCGAGGCTGCCGAGAAGATCTCCAAGGACATCGGCTACTTCAACGCATCTCCTGACGCATTCATGGAGCTCAGGACCGGCGGCTGCGCCGGCGTCATCAATGACCACGCCACCAACCAGTACTTCCTCAAGCACGGCGGCCAGGGCGGCGGCTACCTCGAGATGCCGGGCGTAAGCCTGGGCGAGAACGCCGAGGGCTTCGGCATCATGGTCAACAAGTCCAACACGGCCCTCCGCGACCGCATCCAGGACGGCCTGAAGAAGATCAGGGAGAACGGCGAGTACCGCAAGCTCCGCGACAAGTGGTTCTCTGACGGCGCAACCGCAAAGTAAGCTTTCCCGGGCACGATCAATGCGATCGTGCCTTTTTCTTTTTCCGGATCCCATATGTCACTGAACCTTAATTTTGATTTCGGCGTAATCTGGCACTCGCTGCCGCTCCTGGGGCAGGGCGCGCTGGTTACGGTTGAGATCACCGCGCTTGCCGTATCAATCGGCCTTGTCATCGGCACCGTCATAGGCTTCATGGAAATCTCCAGGAGGAGCGTGCTTCGCTATCCCGCGAAGGTCTATGTCGACTTTATCCGCGGCACTCCGCTTCTCGTGCAGATTTTCATCATCTACTTCGCGCTTCCCGTAATATTCGGGCACCGCATTGAGCCCTTTGCCGCGGCCGTCGCCGCCTGCTCGATAAACTCCGGCGCCTACCTCGCCGAGGTCTTCCGCGCGGGCATTCAGTCCATTGACCACGGGCAGATGGAGGCCGGCAGGTCCCTGGGCCTCAACTGGAGGCAGACCATGGTCCACATCATCTTCCCGCAGGCCTTCCGCCGCATCATCCCGCAGCTCGGCAACGAGTTCATCGCGATGCTCAAGGACTCGTCCCTGGTCTCCGTCATCGGCTTCGAGGAGCTCACGAGAAAGGGCCAGATCATCATCTCGACCACCTACGCCTCGTTTGAGATCTGGGGCACGGTCGCGGTTATCTATCTCATCATGACGCTGTCGATCTCCCGGCTCGTCGCCTATCTGGAAAAGAGGTTCAAGCAGATATGAGCACCAATGAGGCAGCGCCTGCAGGACAGGAAAAGCGCAAGATTCAGGTTTCAATAAGGGCGCTCTGGAAGTCCTTCGGGAAGAAGGACATCCTGAAGGGCATCGATCTTGACGTCGCGGACCGCGAGGTTGTGGTAATCCTGGGGCCCTCAGGCTCCGGGAAGAGCACGCTGCTGCGCTGCGTGAACTGGCTTGAGATCCCGACCTCCGGGCAGATCACCATCTCCGGAGAGACCGTTACCGAGAAGACCAACCTCAACCATATCCGCGCTGAGGTCGGCATGGTCTTCCAGCGCTTCAACCTGTTCCCGCACATGAATGTCCTGAATAACATTACCCTAGCGCCGATGAAGGTGAAGGGAGTGAGCCGTGAGGAGGCCGAGGAGACCGCGATGAAGCTCCTCAGGCGCGTCGGGCTAGGAGACCGCGCCGACGCCATGCCCTCTGAGCTCTCCGGCGGGCAGCAGCAGCGTGTCGCCATCGCGAGGGCCCTTGCCATGAGCCCCAAGATCATGCTCTTTGACGAGCCGACCTCAGCGCTCGATCCGGAGATGGTCAACGAAGTTCTCGACGTCATGAAGTCGCTTGCCGAGGAAGGCATGACCATGATGTGCGTCACCCATGAGATGGGCTTCGCGAGGCAGGTCGCTGACCGCGTCATCTTCGTCGATGACGGGAAGATCCTGGAGCAGGGCGCTCCTGAGGAGATCTTCAGCCACCCGAAGGAGCAGAGGACGAAGGACTTCTTCTCCAAGATCCTCTGATCCTAACCTTCTTACTTTACGAAAAGCCGGGACATGATCCGGCTTCTTTGTTCCTGCCTGCGCGCTGCCGGCTCATCTCAGAGCCGGTCTATCTCGTCAAGCCACCTGGGCGCCTCAGCCTTGATTTTCTCAAGCATGTCGTCAAGCTCGAAGAGCTCAGGCTCGACGTCCTTCGGGCTGTGGCCGGATCTGATTGAGGACTCGATGGTGTTGGAGAGCTTCCTCGCGTCCATGATGCCGCAGCAGGCGGCGCCTCCCGCGAACTTGTGCACGAGCCCGGCGAGCCTCTCGGGCTTCACGGTGGAGAGCGAGGCGATGGCCTCCTGCACCTCAGGAACAGACGCAAGCAGGAGGGTGAGCATCTCCTTCGCTATTTTCTTCTGCCCGGCGGCGCGCCTTACGGCGCCAGCGGGATCAAAGAGCCTCCGGCTTCCCTCGTTGCTGATGAAGCTGCCGGCTGCCTTTCCTGCCATATCGTCCGCCGGCATGGCGGCAGCTGACTTCGAGAGCTCCTCCAGTGTTCCCTTCCTTGCGGCCTGTACAGTCTCAAGGAGGCTTTCCTCCTCGACAGGCTTGGTGAGGAAGCCGTTCATGCCGAGGTCAAGGAGGCGGCGGCGCTCCTCGGGTATGGCAAGCGCGGTTACGGCGATGACCGGAGTAGCGGCGTTGGGGCCGCCTCCCTTCCTTATGGCCTTCATGGCGCTCACGCCGTCCATGACGGGCATCTGTATGTCCATCAGGATGAGGTCAAGCTTCCTCTCGCCCGCTATCGATACCGCCTCCTCGCCTGATGAGGCCATGACGGGCTCCGTTACGATGGCGGAGAGCATGATTTTCATGAGCTTGAGGTTCGCTGGGTTGTCATCGACCGCAAGCACGCTGCAGGGAATGAGGCCTGATGCGGGAGCGCCCTCCTCCGGCTTTTCCTTCTTCTCAGGTGACGCCGCGGGGAGCTGGGCAGCCTCAGGAGATTGCGCTTTGGGAGATGCAGCCTCCGCGGGCTTTTCGGACTTGTTGTCTGCCGCGGCGGAGAGCGCGTTCCTGAGCGCTGCTATCCGCACGGGCTTCGAGAGCACCGCCGACGCGCCGTTTTTCCTCAGATCATCAATAAGGGCCGCATCCTGTGAGTTGAGGAGCGCGATTACCGGTATGCCGCGGGGGAGCAGGGCTGCGATGCCGCGGAGCTCCGGCACAGGCGATGCCGATGATAGGGAGATTACCGCGGCAAGCGGCTTTCCGGAGGCGATTGAGGGGATGCTGTCCGGATCCTGCACGGCAATCGGATTTGCCCCGATGGAGGAGAGCATCCTCGCGTAGGAGGCCCTGCTCCAGTCGTCCCTGTCGACCATCAGCACCTGGCTCTCCTGGAGCCTTGCGGGGAGGGCAATCCTCTCCGCCTCGACAGGCGCCGTCGCGAGCGGTATGGACATGGAGAACCTCGAGCCCTTCCCGATGTTGGACTTCACCGTGATGCTGCCGCCCATCTTGGAGAGGAGCTTTGCGGTGATGACGAGGCCCAGGCCGGTGCCGCCGAAGGTCCTCGAGATGGAGGCGTTCGCCTGGGTGAACGGGCGGAAGATGGTCTTGAGCTGCGAGGGGCTGATGCCGATGCCGGTGTCGGCCACCTGCGCCTCGATGAGGATCTCGCTGTTGGGCGAGACGAGCCCCGAGGAGTTCATGGTGAGGGTTACGCTTCCCTCGTTGGTGAACTTGACGGCGTTCCCCAGGATGTTGGTCAGGATCTGCTGCAGCCTCAGCGGATCGCCCACCACGAGATCAGGCACTCCGCTGTCGATGTCGACCGAGAGATCGATGTTCTTCTCGTAGACGGTCGGGAGGAGCAGGTTCACCGTGTCGTAGACGGTGTCCCTGAGGCTGAAGGGGATCTTCTCGAAGGAGAGCCTGCCGGCCTCGAGCTTCGAGAAGTCAAGGATGTTGTTGATGATCGCGAGGAGGTGCTTGGCCGAGCTCTCGATAGTCTTCAGGTAGTCCTTCTGATGCTCGGAGAGATCGGTCTTTCCCAGCTGCACGGCAAAGCCGATGACGCCGTTGAGCGGCGTGCGGAGCTCATGGGACATGTTGGCGAGGAACTCGGTCTGGAGCCTTGCGGCCTCGCGGGCCTTCCTGTTCGCGAAGTCGAGCTGCGCGTTCTTGTTCTCGAGATCGGTCAGCGTCTCATTGAGGTCGCTGGTCGCCTGGTCGATGCTGTTCTGCATCTCGTCGTGGTAGTCTGCTATGGCGCGGGCCATGGAGTTGATGCCGCTCCGGAGGCGCTCAAGCTCGCCGTGCATCGCTCCCGTGATGCGGGTGTCGAGCTGCCCCTCGCGGATGGACATGATGGCCCGGTTCATCCTGCTGATCGGCTCGACGATTTCCCTGATGATGTTGAAGGCGAATACCAGGCTGATGATGAATCCCGTGAGCACCACGATGAGCGACACCGCAGTGTCCTGGTAGAGCCTGATGAGGTTTGCGCTGTAGTCGAGCTCCGCCTCGATGTAGCCGATGACGCTGAGCTCCGGGGGTACCGCGTGCTTGCGGTCGTTGGTCTTGTCGGCGTACCAGAGCGGGGTTCCCTGGATGTCGGTGGCCTCAGGCTCCGAAAGCCCCCGGAGTATCGGCGTCCTTATTATGATGCTGCCTCCGTCTATGGCGACTACCGTCTGCAGCTTTGTCTTCTCGCTGACCTTGGTCTTCATGCCGGAGAGCGTCTCCGCGTGGCTCGCGACGGAGTACGTTGCCCCGGCGGCGTTGAACACCGCGATGCTCTTGATGGTGCCGGCGTTTTTCTGCAGGAGGTAGCTGATGAGCCTCCTCACCTCGGGCTGGTCGTTCCTCTGCATCGGTGACTCTATCGCCTGCGAGAGGGGCATCAGTACCGCGTTCGCCCGGTTCACCGCGTCATCCTCAAGATGGTTGTAGCGGACGAAGATGAAATATCCGGCGAAGAACATTCCCACAATGATGATAGGCAGCAGGTTGTAGATGATGACCCTGCTTCTCAGACCGTAGCGGCGCATTTTTGCTCCCGGAGACAAGGATGCGGTATTTTAGCATGCGCCGCCGCTCCGCTTTTCAGGGCGATCCGTCATTTCCGCCTGATGAGCGCAGCGCTGCAGATAAAGGTGTAAACCGCTGAAAGACAGGGCAGCAGAAACCGGCAAGACAGCATATGCCTCAAAAAGGCTGGCAGAACGGCTCTTTTATTTCAGCGCAACTATATGATTATGCGGTTATTTTTCAAGGAAAAGCTTTATTTCCCGGCGCGCTTGAATATTTGACTGTTTAATAAGATAATTGTAACTGGCCTTATTTGTACATTTTTTAATCAATCTTCGCAGAGAGCACGCTGATGTCATTGGAAAAGAAAGCTGACAGTCTTGATCAGTACGTTGAGGCGTACGAGACTGGTGACTACAGCGCTGCCCTCAGTGCATTCCGCAGCGCGGCCCTCGACGGGAATCCCAAGGCCCAGTACTACCTCGGGCTGATGTACCGCGACGGCAAGGGCGTCATCCGGAGCAGGACACAGGCGGAGGCGCTGCTCGAGAAGTCTGCCGCCTCCGGCTACGAGCCTGCCGGAGCCGCCCGCAGCGCCATCAGGCAGTCATCCAACCTTTTCAAGTGGAAGTCCAAGTCCGTGAGGTCTCCCGGGCTTTCCATCGCGGCAGCGAGGAAAAATCCCCTGCAGCCGGGCGTCGGCGTGAAGCCGCTCTTCTGGTCTGATGAGGAGAGCTCCTCGTTTGCGAGGGAGTACGCCACCCTAGTGAAGCTCAACCTTGCGGGCGGGAGCAGCGAGGAGGGCAGCGGCATTCCTGACATGCAGGAGGCCGATGACCGCCGCGTGGCCTGGGTTGTCAACGGCAACTCCAATACCCGTGACCTGAACTTTCTCAGGAGCCTTTCTGAGAAGGGCAGCGCCAAGGCAATGTACTACCTCGGCATGACCCTGATCTTTTCGGACTTCATTGACCGCAGCATAAATGAGGGCCTCGGCTGGCTCGAAAAGGCCGCCGAGGGCGGCAGGGCTGAGGCCGCCATCAACCTCGGGCATATCCTGACCTCGGGCTCAGAGAGGCTCAGGGACTACCGCAGGGGCGCAGCCTTCCTTGAGCAGGCGGCAAAGACCGGGATGAGCGAGGCGCAGAGCCTCCTCTCTGACATCTATCTATTACGCAGCTCGCCGCTCTATGAGCCAGCGAAGGGCGTCAGCTGGCTCAAGGCCGCGGTCTCAAACGGATCGCCTGCGGGCATGGTGCGCCTCGCCGGGATGTACAGCCGCGGCGAGCTTGTAAGGAAGGACACGGCCGAGGCGGAGAGGCTCCTCTCAAAGGCCGCCGGATCCGGCGACGCCTCTGCGGTCCTCAGCCTCGGAAAGCTCGCCATGGAGTCTGATCCTCCTGACTTCGCGAGGGCTGTCCGCTGCTTCTCCGAGGCCGCGGACGGCGGCTCCGCCGACGCCATGGTCGAGCTCGCCATGATGCATCTTGACGGGAACGGCGTGCAGAAGGACGAGGCACGGGCCAGG
The DNA here is from genome assembly GCA_900317945.1 of uncultured Pseudomonadota bacterium. Lineage (GTDB taxonomy): Bacteria > Pseudomonadota > Gammaproteobacteria > Enterobacterales > Succinivibrionaceae > UBA2810. The sequence continues at coordinate 8,281 of ONIT01000012.1, read as the reverse complement.
GAGCTCTTTGAGAAGGCGGCGAGGAGCGGCAGCGTCAGCGCGATGCTCATTACCGCGAAAATGTACGAGACCCGCAAGATGATGTCAGGCTCGCCGCTCTCCGACGCGTTCAGCTGGTACATGAAGGCCGCTAACCTCGGGAGCGCCGAGGCCGAGTACAATGTCGCAAGGTTCATAGAGGAGCGGCTGGTTGACATCGACCGGCTCCTCGGCAGGACCTCGATGAGGAACATCTCCTGGACCAGGAGCAGGCCGTCATCGGGAAACGCCACCCACTATCCTGAGGCCTTCAGGTGGTACAGCCTCTCCGCGGAGCAGGGCTATCCGCCTGCAGAGTTCGCCATGTACCGCTTCTGCTCGCTGGGGCTCGGCACGCAGAAGTCAAAGAAGGACGCAGACGAGTGGCTCATGAAGGCGGCCGATCACGGCTCCCCTGAGGCAGCGGTAATCTACGCCAAAAGGCTCGACACCAGGGACGCAGGCCCGGAGGAGGAGAGCAGGGCGCTCAGCTGGTACATGAAAGCCGCGGAGCAGAACGATCCGACCGCGCTCTTCCATATCGGCATGGCCTACGAGTCAGGCAGGGTAGTGCCGCAGGATTTCGGGAAGTCCATCTCCTATTACGAGAAGGCCGCAGAGCTCGGCAACACCGAGGCGACCTTCCATCTGGGCGAGCTCTATTACTCAAGCTTCTCCGTCCCACGGAACATCCCGAAGGCAGTCCGCTATTTCGAGCGCGCCGCCTCCTCGGGAAACCTCAAGGCCAAGGGCATACTCGCGGAGCTTTACATCAGGGGCACCGATGTGCCCAAGAACATGGGCAAGGCGGTAGATCTCCTCAATGAGCTTACCGAGAAGAGCGATGGCCACGCCTACTACATGCTGGGCTGCCTCTACCTCAACGGCGACGGCTTCCCGCAGGACTACCTGCGCAGCGCCGAGTTCTTCAGGTTCGGAGCGGACCTCGGCAACATTGACTCGATGTACAGCATCGGAACGCTCTACGAGAAGGGGCTCGGCGTCGCGCAGAGCTTCCGCGAGGCGTCCAGATGGTACCAGAAGGCCGCGGACAAGGGGCATGTGAGGAGCATGTACCGCCTGGGCTTCTTCTACCGCCACGGCTACGGGGTCATGCAGGACTACTCGACGGCGTTCTCCTACTGGAACAGCGCCGCGTCGCATGACGATCCTGACTCCTGCCTGGCACTCGGGGAGATGTACGAGGAGGGGACCGGCATAGAGCAGGATCTCTCCATGGCGATGGACTGCTACCGGAAAATCGCGAAGAAGGGCAATGTCACCGCGCAGAACCATCTCGGAAGCCTCTACCTCCATCACCGCGAGCTTGAGGACTCGGCGCTCAATGCCTTCAACTGGTACACCAAGTCCGCCGCCGGCGGGGACGCAGACGGCACCTGCGCCCTTGCCGGGCTCTATCTCTCCGGCACCGGCTGCGAGAGAAATCCCCAGGAGGCGCTGAGGCTCTACCGCATGGCCGAGGCTCTCGGCTCAAAGGATGCGGCGTACCATCTTGGCGTAATCTACGACGAGGGGCAGTACACGGAGCGCAATACGATCGAGGCACAGAAATCCTTCGAGGCAGCGGCAGAGAGCGGCAACGCGGACGCGCAGTGCCGCCTCGCAGCCTACTTTGAGAACGGCGTAAACGGCGCGCCCGATCCGCAGAGGGCAGTGAGCCTCTACCGGAGCGCCGCGGCAGCCGGCAATATCGACGCGAGCTACCGCCTGGCCCTGATGTACCGCGACGGCAGGGGCATCCCGGTTGACTGCATGAAGGCCTACGTCTGGAGCGCGCTCTCCATCGCCGCCGGAAACCAGAGCCCTGAGGTACAGTCCCTCAGCGATCTCATGTCAAGGAAGCTCACCCTTGATGAGCTCGACGAGGCACAGAGGGAGGCCTCAGTCGTCTTTGAGGAATGGAACCGGGGCAGATTCGGGACGAATTCCTGAGAGCGTCCTGCGCAGTCACTTCATTTGGCGTTGCTTCCAATCTCTGGGAGTGGAGTGCTGTCAGCCCGGCAGCTGCCTGTGATCCCGGCCTTTCTGATTTTCAGGCAGGCCTGGCAGCACTGTTCAGGCATCCGCTGTTCTGTACTGCATTACCGCTTATCCATCGTCTTTATAAAATTGCAGTGCCTGAGGCAAATGCTCACAGACAGTCCTGCCGTATCTGTGCCTTATGTCACATTTTTCTGCAAAATCTTCCATTCACTGTAAAATAGCCCCGTCGGTGCGTGGGAACGCTCAATAAGGAATCCGGTGAGAATCCGGAACAGACGCGCTGCGGTAACGGGAACTGCCGTCCGGAATGACACTGCTCAGGCGGGAAGTCGTGACGGCCAAAGTCCGGAGTCCGAAGACTTGCCGATGAACCAAAATAACTGAATCTACGCGTTTTCTGGAATTCAAGCAAATGAGAAAATTCAATCTTGCTATTGGCGTCGCAGCGCTGCTGCAGGCCCTTGGGCTCACCGCATATGCGGATGAGGCCGACGTAACCTATGAGGTCACCGCAAGCCGCTTCAGCGAGCCCACCTCATCAAACCTCGCACCTGTTACCGTCCTCACCAGGCACGATATCGAGATCATCAACCCGAAGTCCTTCACCGACATCGCAAGAAGGCTCCCCGGCGTTGAGGTTATAAGGAACGGCGGACGCGGACAGAGCTCCTCCGTCGCCACCCGCGGCGGCAGCGCGGTTGACACGCTGGTTCTCCTTGACGGCGTGAAGCTCAACTCCTCCTACAGCGGATCTGTTGACATCAGCACCATCCCCGTATCGAACATCGAGAGGGTTGAGTACATCCGCGGCGCCCGCGCGACCGTCTACGGCTCGCAGGCAACTGCCGCTGTCATCAACATCATCACCCGTCCCGAGATGGGCGAGAAGTCAGGCAAGCTTGCCGCAAAGTACGGCTCCTTCGCGAACAGGAGCGTCTCAGGCGCGCTGAGGCTTCCCATTACCGAGAATGACGAGCTCAAGATCGCAGGCTCCTACGAGATGGAGCACGGCTACAACGTGAAGCCCCTGGAAGGCGTCAATGACGGCGACAGGCACGGCTTCCGCGGCCACTCCCTGATGCTTGACTACCAGCATCTCTTCACCCCGGAGTTCCTGCTCTCGCTCTCCGGCCACTGGACACGCACCAAGGCACAGTACGACGAGTCCAGCTATGACTACTTCACCTACCTGCCGTACGAGCAGATGTCAACCAACTGGGTTGAGAGCTACCTCTACACCGCAGGACTCAAGTACTCCGGAAAGAAGTACCGCAGCACACTCGACTTCAGCTTCCAGAAGACCGATGCCTATGACTACGTCCTCCAGACTGAGAATGCCTGGGCTGTTCCTGAGTCAAGGAACAGAGCCAACACCTATGTTCCGGTAAAGACCTGGAACATGCTTTTCGCGAACGAGTACACCTTCGGCGAGTCATTCACCCTCGGCGCCGGATATGACTTCAGGAACGATCGTCTTGACGACGGCGCAAGGGCAGGCGGATCAGAGATTAAGACCGACAGCGGCGACATGTACAACACCGGCGCCTACCTTCTCGCGTCCTATGATGACGGCACCTGGCAGGCGGAGCTCTCCGGAAGGCTCGACCACTACGAGCAGTTCGGCAACCACGGCACCTGGCAGGCAGGGTTCGGCTGGAGATACTCCCCGCTCTTCAGGACCTCCCTCCGCTACGGCACCAGCTTCAGGGCTCCGAGCATCATGAACCTGTACTATCCGTACATGGGCAACCCTGAGCTTGATCCTGAGAAGTCCGGATCCTGGGAGCTCCTCTTTGAGGGCGCGCACAAGGCGCTTGACTGGAAGGTCACCGGCTACCGCACCGACTACAAGGACCGCATCGTCTACGATTCTGCGAGGAACTGGCTCCCGTACAACATCGACAAGGCAAGAGTCGAGGGCGTTGAGGCCGAGCTGAACCTCACCACCTGGTACTTCACCCATCAGGCCTTCGCCGGCTTCAAGTACGCGAGGAATCCTGACAGCGGCAAGGAAGTGCCCAATGTCGCGAAGCAGAACCTCCGTTACAACCTTGTGTTCGACATGGACGCGTATGACGCCTCACTCAGCGTTGACTACTACGGCGACCGCTACAGCAGCTATCAGAAGAAGCTTCCTGACTACGCAGTCTGGAACCTCTCGGCAGGCTGGCAGGTTACACAGAACCTCAAGGTCACCGGCGCAGTCAGGAACCTCTTTGACCGCAACTACGAGTCCGCTCCCGGCTATCCTGAGCCCGAGAGAAACTACGAGATCGGCTTCGAGCTGAGCTTCGGCGAATAAGCCCGGTCCTCTTACTTAAAAAGCTCCTCCCTGGTGTATACTGCCGCCGGGGAGGAGCCATGCCGACTAACGTTCTGTTCTTTGATTCCGGAGTGGGCGGCCTGTCAGTTCTTGAGGCCGTGAGAAAGCTCAATCCGGGTTTCACCTATTCCTATGTCTTTGACAACGCCTGCTTCCCGTACGGCGAGCTGCCATCTGACTTTCTCATTGAAAGAGTCACCTCAATAGTCTCCGATCTCGTGAGAAGGCTCTCCGCTGGGCTTGCCGTCATTGCCTGCAATACCGCCAGTACTGTAGCGCTCCCTAGCCTCAGGTCAGTCCTTGATATCCCGGTTGTTGGAGTAGTCCCCGCGCTGAAGCCTGCGGCGTCCCTCACGAAAACCGGCGTGATCGGCCTTCTCGCTACTCCCGCGACCGTGCACCGGAGCTATACACAGAAGCTCATCGACGAGTTCGACCGGGGCTGCCGGATTATAAGGGTCGGGAGCTCGGCGCTGGTCCGCGAGGCGGAGAAGAAGCTCTCCGGCGGCATGGTCGACATGGATGTCATGAGGCATGAGCTCGCTCCGTTTGCGGAGGAGCCGCTAACTGACGTGATAGTCCTGGGGTGCACGCATTTTCCGCATCTGAGGCCGGAGATTGAGAGCATCCTCCCGGGGAGAAGCCTCATTGATTCAGGGGAGGCGATAGCAAGAAGGGTAGCGTCGCTTACTGGAAATGCCGGGGCAGCAGGGCAGGGAGGCACCGGAGAGGCCTTCTGCACGAAGAGCGAGCCGAGGCTCGAGGGGATTCGCGGAGTCCTGCGCGACATGGGACTAGGAGAGCTCAGGATCTGGGAGAAGGGAGCTCTCTGACACTCCCGTGCGGCTGCGGTTCAGGAGTGGGAATTCAGGGCCTGAGTTTCCTGAATGACACGTCGCAGTGCCTGCCGCAGAAGGCGATTCCCCATGCCATGACTTCTGTAAGTCCGTCTCTGAAGAGGCGCTCAGCATAGTTTTTGCTGATTATCTGCGAAAGCGCGTCTTCCGATGCCTTTTTGAGGTCGTTCATGTCGCTGACATGCTTCAGTTCTATAACCGTTCCTGTCCCGCTTTCGCTGCCGCGGAATGAAACGTCAGGATAGCCGTCTCCGCTTTCCCTGTTGGAGCTATAGTCCCGGATTGTTTTGGAATCTGCGGCTGGGGCAAGGAGTCCATTTATGAATCCGTGGTAATAATTTTCCCTTGGTGCCCGTACAGCTGAGTCCCTGACTGATACGAATGCCGCCAGTGTATCGTTCATTGAATCACGTAGATTTGTTTCTCTGCCTTCTAGCAGCTCATTGGCAATGATTTCTGATATATTGGCAAAAACACCTTTCTCTTGTGGATCGTAATACTGTGCTATCTGGTCACGGAAGCATGATCTGATTTCCGCATTTGGTATCCTGAACACATTGGAATTTTTTGTGCCGTTTCTGTCTTTGGTCAGATACCCGGTGTAGACAAGAATAGACCAGAAATGCTCAGGACGATGCTTATTCAGCTCACCATAACTCAGCGAATCGCTGACTCTCAGCTGTACACTCTCGCCTCTTATGAGAGCCTCCATCATGTCAGAATCGTCTGATCTTAAATAAGGAAGAAACTCTCTGATAATGTCGTTGCTGCTGGAACCATTCCAATAGGAAGGAGGCTCGAATAATGCTGGATCAGAATCCATACACGGGGTCGCAACATCCATGCAGTAACAGGTTACGTCCCATGGACAGAACATATCATTTCCGTCTATGCTGTAACCGTCGTACCAAAGACGAGCATTTTCATACAGGTTCTCCAGTCCGTAATACCGGAGCATTTTCATCACCTCATCCGGTGTGAAGCCGAAAGCCTTTGCAAGTCTGTTCCTGCTGCTGAGTACGGTATTGACCTCGATGTTGTTCATTCCGGTGAAGATGCTTTCTTTGCTGGCTCTGAGACAGCCAGTCATAATAACCTTGTAGACATTGGAGTTATTTTTCAGCAGTTTTGTAAGCATAGGGCGGATCACATCAAGCATGTCCTGGTAATATCCGCGCAGTGAAGCTTTTTGCAGAGGAACGTCATATTCATCGATCAGAAATACAGGCTTTCTGCCATAGTGGGTGAGGAGAAGCGAGCACAGCGTTGTGAGCGAGGATATGACGTAGCTCTGTGCTTCCTTGCTCCTCATAAGCTTTTCATTTAAAAGGTTGCCTAGGCTTTCTTTCTGTCTGCTGTTGAGCCGTTCACTGTCCATCAGCCATTCGAATTCTTCTGCAAGACTGAATATGCTTGATGAGAGGTTTGACATGGCTGAGTCGAAGTTTTTTCCATCGACTCCGTTAAATGAGAAGAAAACTACCGGAAACTGTCCCATGCACTCTGCAGTGAATTCACGATCATCCAGAACGCTGAGGCCTTTGAAGAGTTTTTCGTGCTCTGACGTATCTCCCGGGCGTTTCCTGTTGATTTCCAGGAAATGTCTGAGTGTGCTCATCATCAGAGTTTTCCCGAAGCGTCTGGGTCGCAGTATTAACAGTCTGTCGCTGGAATCTGAAAAGATTTCCTTGAGATACTGCGTTTTGTCAACGTAGTAGTAATGACCGTTGATGAAATCCGTGAAATCTTCATTGCCGGCCCGAGGCTTCAGAGTCGCTGCTGAGTTGACAATCATAAGTCTGCCCTCTGTGACAGTTTAGTCAGATGATAGTTGACAGTTATAAATTTAGCAAAGGAGAGTCCGGAATACCAAATAGTGGTCGTTACTGAATCACTGTTTGTGTGCAGTAATCAAGCTGCGGATTACTGCACAGTTCTCAGTTGGTGCTCTGCTCTTCTTCAGATGCTTTCTGATTGGAATCTGTTACAGATAAGGCCGCCCTGGCAGACCTGGTTGCGGTTCTGGCTCCGCCTCGCTTTCTGGTTTTCCGGCTGCGAGGGCTGCCTCTGTCGGAAGAGCCGTCCTGTCCTGAGTTGGATGCCCTGACCACTAGTTTCCTTCCGTCAAGCTCAGTCCCGTCAAGCTGCTCAATTGCCTTCTGAGCCTCTGCCGCGTTCATCTCGACAAAAGCGTAGGAGTAGGATTCCTTGCGCGAGTGCTTCTGGAAGCACTTTACGGAATAGACCTCGCCTACTGTCCTGAAGAGATCCTCTATTTCCTGACGGTCCGTTCTGAAAGGTATGTTTCCTACGTATACAGACTGAGTGCCGTCTTTTCCTTCAGCCTGTCCATTGTCAGCGCTTCTTTCTTCATCCGGCTGTTCATCCGAATCATCATTGTCAGTGCTGTCAGAGTCAGGGATGCGGAACTCAGAGCCGTACTGCTCCCTGGCCTTTCTCCTGAGATCAGGATGTGAGAAAAGGAAGCGGAGGAACTCCTTTCTCTTCTTGGACCTTACGATTTTCGGGGACATCGCGTTTACAACAAGCGCGGTGACAATGCAGTAGAAAAAGACGGAAAGCGAATGGTAGAACGGGGCAAACTCCCCTGTGCCGAAAAGAAAGCACCGCTGGGCGTAGAAATCAATGAAGGCGAAGAGAAAGCCCATTATTGCGGCGATGAGAAGCGTCCTGTAGATGCGGTGAGCAGGCTGACTTAAAACCATATGACCTCTTGTATGTGCGGCCCTGCGGGGGCTCGGGGCGGATCCGGAAAAAGCGCTCTGCAGCATGCAGTGCGTGAGAGCCGGTGCCCATGAGAAAACACTGCTGATTATAAAAGAGAATTTTTCCGGCCGGCTGTTTTTCAGACGATTTTTTAGCCGATTTAAGATTATTTAAAAGAAATATTAAAAAAACATTAAAAATCTCTTGCATTTCAGGGAAAGGAGCGTATAATACACGCCTGTTGTCGCTCGACAGAGCAACAGGTTCTTTAACAAGTTGGACAGGACAATCTGTGTGGGCACTGTCAGGAAAGAGGAAGATAAGACCTCTGAATGATGTGCTTAACAGTCAA